>CADBGC010000044.1 GCA_902794055.1 uncultured Eubacteriales bacterium
AATTCCTGCGGAATTCCAAATATAAAAGGAGCAAGCCGATGCATTTTTCTCAAAAAGCCACCACGGCGAGTGGCAGCCAAAAGCCTTCCCATTTGAGGGGAAGGTGGCTGAGGCGGAGCAAAAAAGCCTCCGCGGCGAGCGGCGGATGAGGTGGACACCTGCACAAATCCCGTTAGGGATTTGAATCAGATTGGTAAAGAAAAATGAGAAGCAAGCAGAAACGCTCTGTTTAAACGCTCTCGCTGTGAACTGCTTGAGAGTAGAGAAAGGATAAAACGCCGTGCGCGGCGTTTATGAGATATCCACCTCATCCACCGCAAGCGGTCCCCCTTCTCCTCAAGGAGAAGGCTTTTGGCGGAGCAAGCCGAAGCGTGTTTCTCAGGATGCCCTCCGCAGGAGCCCCCGCGGCGAGCGGTCAGTCCACACGCACAGCTTCGCCGATCGAAAGAAGGAAAACCTGTTTTTCCTTGACCCTCTTCCCCATCAGCTTCTTGATCGCGCACTCATAGGCATCCAGCTGGGGCTTATACGCGCGCGCCGTTTCCTCGGGCGTTCTGCCGCGCAGCGCCGTGGTCTTATAGTCGATTATAACAACGCCGTCCTCCTCCTCAAAGCAGCAGTCGATAACACCCTGCATCAACGCTCCGTTTTCTTCAAGCAGCGAAAACTCCTGCTCTCGCAGAACGGCTCTTCCGGCCGCCTTCGCCGCAAGCAGCCTTGCATAAAGCGGGGACGACACGAGCGCCTGCACCCTTTCAACGTCCACCGCCCGCGCCTCGTCATGCGTAAAAAAGCCCTGCGCTTCGGCAAAATCCAGCCTCTGAGCCAGCTTTTGCTCATCCATACTCTCGAGCGGAAGCAGCATTATAAAACGGTGGGTAAGAGTTCCCCTTTCGGCCGAAGTTATCCTTCTTCCCTCCTTCTCAAGTATGAATTTGGGCACGGCGGGCTCGTAGCTCAGCTCCTCCGCCTTCAGTGCCGTTTCGGTAACGCCGTGCTTTGCTTCCGTTTCAGTATCCTCCGAATACGGATAAACGAATCCGAGATGCGCATCTATATCCGAATGCTCCGCATTCGCCGCATTCTTCAAAAACAGCTCGAATTCCTCCTTTTTTATTCGCCTGTCGATAGCATCCCCCTGCCCCGCCATGCGATAAAACACGCTCATGCTGTCTCCAAAAACGGGAACGCTCACCCCGCCGAGCGCGTTTTCAAGACTCAGCCCGAGCGGGAACAGCGCGCCGAGCAGCCATTCAAGATAGTTTTTCGCGCCCATAACGCGAGCATCCGTCAGCTCACGCGCATTTTTTTCTATGAATTCGGCCATCTTTTTATGCGCCCCAACGAGGAAAAGCCGCTCCTGTGCGCGGGTCATCGCAACGTACAGAACGCGCATCTCCTCCGAAACCAGCTTCTCCTGCTCCCGTGCCTCGATCGCGCGGCGGATCAGCGATCTGCCCGCCATTTTCGCAAGCTCCGGCGGCAGAGCGGTCAGCCTGTAAAAGCCCTTGTTCACCCTAAGCCCCATGCCGAGATCGCGGTCGAGTATAGCGGGGGCGCTCATATCCCTGCTGTTGAACCTTGAGGTGAGCGCACAGATAAACACCACCGGGAACTCAAGCCCCTTGCTCTTATGGATGCTCATTACGCGCACCGCATCCTCCCCCGGCACCTGCGCCGCGCCGAGTCTGCTGTTTTCCCGAAGGCTGTCCAGATAATTCACAAAGCCGTGCAGGCTGCGCCCGCCGATGCTCTCAAAGCTTGCGGCACGCTCCAAAAGCATATCAAGATTCGCCCTTCGCACCTCGCCGCTCGGGAGCGCGGAAGCAAAGAGCGCGAAGCGCGTTTCATCGAAGAGGCGGCTCAAAAATTCCGAAACCTCGGTAAGCCTCGCGAGCTCCCTATACTCAAGTATTTTGTCGATGAATTCGGAAGCTTTTTTGAATACCTGCGCTTTTTCTTCATTTAATACGCATTCGCCGCGCTCATGCTCCGAAAACGCGTCCTTGGCGACGGTCAAACGGTCGATAAACGGCCTGTCGTGGAAAAGCTCGCCGCGAAACTCCGCTTTAACGAGCGCAAGCTCGCTCTCGGTAAATCCGCCTATCGGCGAGAGCAGCACCGACGCAAGCGGGATATCCTGGCGAAGATTATCGATGATCCTCAAAAGATTGATGAATATCTGCACCTCAACGGCATCGAAATAGCCGTCCCCAAGCTCCGCGCTCGAGGGTATTCCGCGCTTATTGAGGGCGTTTACAAGGCGCAGCGCAAAGCCGCGGGTAACGCGCATAAGCACCGCGAAATCGGAAAATCTCGGTTTACGCTTCGCCTTCGTCTGCTTATCGTAAACCTCGCCTCCGCTCATCATTTCAAGTATTTTGTCGGCTATAAAATCCGCTTCCGCTTCAACATTTTCAAGCTCCTCAAGCCTTTCGGATACTGCGCTTTCTTCATCCTCTGTACCATCTTTAGAAGAGTTATCCTCATCAAATGCCGTTATGTGGGATGAGTTATCCATGTTTTCAACAGATTTATCCACATTCTTATATAATTGTTCGCTGAGCTCGAGAAGGTCAAGCTCCACGCTGCCGCGCTCGGCATCGTCGCGCGGGCGCAGCTCGGCATTATCGCCGTAATCAATCTCGCCCGTTTCGCCCTTCATCAGGCTATAGAAAACGCGGTTTGTGGCGTTTAAAACGGCGGTGTTGCTTCTGAAATTCTTGTTCAGATCGATCCTCGTGCCGAGTTTTCCGTCGTAGCTTCTGTATTTTTCAAGGAAAAGCTCGGGCTCGGCCTGGCGGAATCTATAGATGCTCTGCTTAACGTCGCCCACCATAAAAAGATTATCGCCGCGCGAAATGCGCTTGAATATGCTATCCTGAACCGAGTTTGTGTCCTGATATTCGTCTATGAAAATATGGCTGAATTTTTGTCTGTATTCCTCCGCAACCTCCTCATCCGAGAGCGCGAGCAGGCAAAGCTGCTCCATATCTGCAAAATCCACAAGCGAATTTTCGCGCTTGACTGCGCCGAAGCCCTCCGAAAATGCCTTAACAAGCTCGATCAGCTTGAGCATTACGGGATGAAGGCTTTTTGCAACACTCTCCTCCTCGCTCTTTGAAAGCGCAAACATATTTCTGAGCTTTACCAATATTTTTTTAAGCTCATCCCTGTATTTTTTAACCTCATCGGGTGCGCCGCCCGGGGTTCTCGGCAGCCTTTCGAGTTTGAGATCCAAGAGTGCGTTATGCCAGTTTTCGTAATCGGCGCAGGTACTGAGCGAAAGCAGCTCCTCCATATCGCGATGGATCGCCGCATAAAGCTTTTCGCCGCCATCAATGCCTAAAATACCGTCCGAAACTTCCTTTGCGTACTGATAAAACACGCTGATATTGCGCCTTGCAAGCGAAATGAACCTTTCGCCAGAGAGCGCGAATGCCTCGTCGAAGCCCTTACCCACCTCGTATTTTTCGGCGCAGCGCGCGAGCCAGCCCATGGAATCGGGGCGGGCATTTATGAAGCGGTGGATGCTTTTAATAAGCGCGGCAAGGTTTTGCTGATTATCCAATGCCTCGATAAGAAAGAGCGAGGCATCGTCCTGCTCCGCTTCGGAATCAAGATAGAAATTCTCCAAAACCTCATCGAGCACCCTGTCCATCAGCACTTCGCCTTCGGCGTCATCGGCGGTTCTGAACGCAGGATCGAGGCCGACCTTATGATAGTTTCGTTTCAAAACGTTTCGGCAAAAAACGTCTATCGTGGAGATATTGGCGCGAAAAACCGAAGCGGCAGCAGCGTCAAGCCTCTTTTTAAGCGAAGCATCATCGGTGCTTTTTGCAAGCTCTATCAGCTTTTTTTCGATTCGCTCCTTCATCTCCGCGGCCGCAAGACGAGTGAAGGTAACGATCAAAAGCTCGTCCATCTCGGCGCCTTCGGAAATTATGCGCACGATGCGCTCGGTCAAAACCGCAGTTTTGCCCGCGCCCGCCGCCGCGGAAACGAGCAGATTGCCGCTCTCATTTATTGCTCTTTGCTGTTCGATAGTCCACATGGCTCTTCCTCCGAATTAAACGCTTTTTTATGATCCGTTTTTTTTATCAAGGCTATTATACCAGATTAAACGGTAATTTTATATAAAAAAAGCAGAGTCGGTTCAAAAAACAGTACAAATCCCCCTTTTCGGCGGTAATTCACATAATAATAAAAATAATGAAGAAGAGATCCCATCGGGATCTCAACCTCAACTATTCACTATTCAATATTAATTATTCATTATTCACTCTTGAATCTTTACTGCAGCCCCATCATACCCGCCGGCATACCCGAAGCCATTAAAACCTCGTTCAAAAGCTCCTTGAGGGTGGTGATGCCGTAAAACGCACTGTTTTCGGGATGAACGAAAACCGATTCGCCAAATGTTTCTATCATGCCCTGATAGGCGTTTATAAGGAAATAATGATCCGCCTTTGCATCGGGACTGTTATTCACAAAGAAGATATAAACGCTTCCGACCACCGGCTCAAACGCCGCTCTTTCGGAGATAAACGGCTCATTTGTGCGCTCATCGAGTATTGAGCTTTCGCAGCCGTCCACAAGCCTGATCCTTACCTTATCGCCGAAATTATGCTGCCAGATAAGGCCGTTCATAACGTTTACGTAAAGCTCGGTATAAGCGCCCTCCTGCTTTATGAATTCCCCCCTGCTGTTAGTCAGAAGCTCGGCATTTTCCTTTCTTTCGGCTCTTTCAACCCTTCCGATAAAAACGGAATAGGAGCTTTTGACCGTTTTTTCGAGGCTGTTGTAATAATAATATTTAAGCGGTACTGTGGTTTCTTTTTTGAGCGAAACCAAATCGTTTTCAAAAAGCTCCTTGGGAATGCTCATATCGCTTGAAAGGATGATATTCTCCCCATCGAAGCTCAGCAGCCCGCCTGAAGCCACGCTGTAAACGCTTTCATTCTCGGAATGAACGTCGTTTATCTCGTTTCCAAGGTAGATTATACGCCTGCTGCCGCTCTCATCCCTGCCGATAACGGTTATCAGCTCGCCCACCTTAACCGCGCTTCCTGCAATGACCTTTGAAACTCTGTAATTGGAATAATAGCTGCCGGTCGGCGAAAGATATGAGTCTCTGCAAACGCCCTCTATAACGGCGGAAGAATTTCTGAAAGCGCCGCGAAGCTCAAGCAGCCCAAGGCGGCTGTTTTCCTTGCCGGATTTTACGGCGCCGCTATTGGGAAGCATAATAAAAGCCGCCGCAAGCGCCATCGCAACCGCAAGCGCAAGAGTCATTATCATTTTTGCAATTCGTTTAAGCATACGCTCCACTTCCCGGAAATTTTGGGGCCTTCATTATATAAAACGAAAATATAGCCTCCTCGGTTTACGCATTTTTTCGATATACGAAAATATACGCTCCCGATTTTATCCGAGAATCCCCCCTTAATACTATTATAACATATTATAAAGCTTCATTTCAATATTACTTTTGTTTATATGAATAAAAATCGACCTTATTTTTGAATATTTGTATTGATCTCTCCAAGCAAAACAGCTGATACTGGGCGCATCCGCGCAGGGATACGCGCTTTCTGTCTGCTGCCCGCTTGCCGCTCTGTTTCTCCTCTTTTTTTATATCCTACTCCTTGACCATATTTCCATTTTAGCTTATAATAGAATCGGTATACTATGAATCGCACTCCGCCTTTTCCTGCCGTTTTAGCCGAGGGCTTCGGCGCTGAAAACGGGCGGGAGACGCATTTCGGTTTTGCGAGTTTTCCACAAGGATAAAGCGTGGATAAATCCAATTTAAGCGAATCATAGAGATGCCGATAAGGAAAAAGAGGAAAACTGCCTGTTTTTTCCACAGGCTTATCCTTTCGTTTTCAACATCGAAAAAGCTTGCTTTTAAAGCTCAAAACGGGCTTTTCAACAGTTTCCTCACCACTACTGCAGCTACTGCTGTACTAATAATAAATAAATGGAGGTCTCCCTATGCGCTTTCGCGTGGACACCAAAGAACTGAACGAGGCGATTTCCGTCGTAACCAAAGCCATGCCCGCCCACTCCAGCATGCCTATTTTGGAAGGCATCTATCTTTATGCATCGGGCTCATCGCTCTTTCTTAAATGCTCCGATCTTTCGCTTCAGATCGAAACGGAAATAGCCGCTTTCGTTGAGGAGGAGGGCGGCGCTGTATTTACCGGCAGAACCTTCCCCGATCTTGTTCGCCGCTTCAACGGGCAGGACGTTGAATTTGAAGGCGATAAGAACACGGTAACTCTCAAATCCGGCCGAAGCAGGCCTTCGCTTCAAACCGCCGATATAAAGGATTTTCCCGAGATGAAGCGCGTTGATGAGGAGTTTTCCGCCGAGATAAAGCAATCGAGCCTTAAAAATATGATCCGTCAAACGGGCTTTGCGGTTTCTCTTGAGGAATCAAGACCCATTCTGACGGGTATATGCCTTGAATTCAAGGATGACGACACGCTTCAGATGGTGGCGCTGGACGGCTTCCGCGTTGCCATTCGCCGCGAAAAGGTCAAAAACAGAACGGGCGTTAAGAGCGTTGTCATCCCTTCAAGGGCGATGCAGGAGATAGCGAACGTGCTTTCGGGCGATGATGAGATAAAGCTTGTTTTCTCTTCCACCCACGTTAAGCTCGATTTTGGGCACACCAAGATAATTTCAAGGCTTTTGGACGGCGACTACGTGAACTATTCGGGCTTCATGCGCGAGCAGCACACCAGCCATGCGATAGCCGACTGCCGCGAGCTTCAGGATGCCATTGAGCGCGTTTCACTGCTTGCTAGGGAGGCAAAATCCAACAGCATCAAGTTTTCTTTTACCGAGGATCAGCTTTCCCTCTTTGCAAACAGCGAAAAGGGCAGCATCGAGGATCAGATAAATATCCAGCTGATGGGCAAGCCGATCGATATAGCGTTCAACGCCAAATACATACTCGATGCCGTTAAATTTATAGACGACGAGAAGGCCTGCCTCAAGATGAGCACCTCTGTAACGCCGCTTATAATAGAGCCGATGGAGGGGAATGCGTTTTATTATATGGTTCTTCCCGTTCGTATGTTCGGTGGAGCGTGAGAAACTGCTGAATGAGGCGCAAGGAATAAAGGGAGGAAGGTTCGGGAGAAAGTATTTTTATAGATAAAGGAAGGTTCGGGAAAAAATACTTTTATTAATATTTGTTCAGGAAAAATAATTATTTCATGGAGGGTCATACTATGGAATTCAGCACAGCACTTGAGAAATTCAAGGAAGTTACCAAGCTTTCAAACGCCTATACCTATGCTATGGGTATACTGACCTTCGACGGCGAGACGGCGGCTCCGAAAAACGCTGTTATGGGAAGGGCGAAGGTTTCCGAGATTTTCAGCGAAATCACCTATAAGCTGACCGTGAACGACGAATATTTCGAGGTCCTCGACACCTTGAGCGCAAATTCGGAAAAGCTCGATGCTATCACCGCGCGCGAGGTGGAGCTTTCCGCTCAGGCGCTCGATCAGATCCGTCATATTGACATGGAGGAATTCATCAATTATCGCGGAATGCTCGCTTATTCCCATAATGCATGGATCGAAGCGAAAAGGAGCGATGATTTTTCGATCTTTGCGCCCTATCTTGAAAAGATAATCGCATTTCACAGGCGCGTGGCTTCGCTCGTTGCGCCCGATATGGATCCCTACGATTACTGGCTCGATCAGTATGAGCAGGGACTCACCATCAAAATGCTGGAAGCATTCTTTGAAAAGGTGCGCGAAGGGCTCGTTCCGCTTATCAAAAGGGTGGCCGAAAAAGGCGATATCATTCGCAGCGATTTCCTTGAAAGAAGCTGCCCGATAGAGCTTCAGCGCAAGCTTTCGGATCATTTAATGCAGGTAATGCATATCGATCGCGACAACTGCGCCATAGCCGAATCCGAGCATCCCTTTACGCTTGAGATGAATAAAAACGACGTTCGCATAACCACGCATTATTTCGAGGATAACCTTGCAAGCAATCTTTATACAGTTATCCACGAGGGCGGGCATGCGCTGTATGAGCTCAACACGGGCGACGAGCTTATAGACACGGCGCTTGCAGGCGGCACCTCGATGAGCGTTCATGAAGCCCAATCCCGCTTATATGAGAACATTATCGGAAGAAGCGAAAACTTTATAAGTCTTATTTTCCCGAAAATAAAGGAGCTTTTCCCCGAGCAGTATAAGGACGTTTCGGAGCACGAATTCTACCTTGCCGTGAACAGGGCGCAGCCCTCGCTTATTCGCACGGATGCGGACGAGCTGACCTATTCAATGCATATCATGGTTCGCTATGAGCTTGAAAAGCGTATGCTGCACGGCGATATCACCGTGGACGAGCTTCCCGCAGAGTGGAACAGGCTTTATAAGGAATATCTCGGCATTGACGTTCCAAGCAACAGCATGGGCATTTTGCAGGATGTGCATTGGAGCGGCGGCCTTATAGGCTATTTCCCGAGCTACGCTATAGGCTCCGCCTACGGCGCTCAGATAGTGGAGAGCATTAAAAAAGAGCTCGATTTCGAGGATTTGATAAGCAATAACCGAATCGACGAAATAACCGCATGGCTCACGGAAAAGATCTATAAATACGGCAGGCTGCTCAAGCCCTGCGATGCGGTAAAGCAGGCAACGGGCAATGATTTCGACCCGAAGTATTATATAGACTATTTAACTGAAAAATACAGCGAGATTTACGGATTATAATTTAAATGAGGTTATTTATTGCAATAGAATTACCTAAAGCAGTGCGCAGCGAGCTCTCGAAGGCGCTTCGGGAGCTTCGTTCGCGCTCGAGCGGCGGCAGGTTTTCCCCTGAGGACAACCTTCATATAACTCTTCATTTCATCGGCGAGAGCGATGATCTTGTGGGCGCGGTGAACGCCATAAAGGCCGCCTGCGCGGGAATACGCCCGTTTGAGCTTAAGCCGGGAAGCTACGGCTGTTTTGAAAAGGGCGAGAAAAAAACGTCGTTTATCACAGTTGAAGGCGAGACAGAGGAGCTGAATATGCTTCGCGAAAAGCTCGAATCCGCGCTTTCGGACAACGGCTTTGCGCGCGATTATCATAAATTCACACCCCATATAACCCTTGGAAGAAACGTTGAGCACGATGAGCTCGTTTCCATGGAGATGGGCGATATCGAATTCAAAAACGGCTTCACCGTTGGTGCCGTTACCCTTTTTGAAAGCATTCGCGAGAAGGGCAGAATGATTTATGCTCCGCTGCATAGGGAGAAGCTTTAGTCCTTTTTATGAATAGTGAAGAATGAATAATGAAGAGTGAATAGTTATTGTTTTTAATATCAATATCTTTGTTCATTAACTATTCATTATTCACTATTAAACTAAATGATTGTTTTATGGTTGATAAAGTATTAAAAAAAATAAGGGATAATTCTCTTATCAGTGAGGGAGATACGGTGCTTGCCGCCTTCAGCGGCGGCGCGGATTCGACCGCCCTTCTTATCGCGCTGAACGAGCTTCAACAGGAGTTGGGCTTCAAGCTTATTGCGGCGCATTTCAACCATTGCATCAGAAAAAAAAGTGCGGACAGCGATGAAGAATTTTGTGCTGAGCTTTGCCAAAAGCTCTCAGTTCCTTTTTTTACCCAAAAGCAGGACGTGCTTTCCTATGCGGGCAGAACAGGGCTTTCCATAGAGACCGCGGCACGGATAATCCGCTATGATTTTTTATACGACGTGTATAAAAAAAACGGCGCCGCTTCCATTGCGACCGCCCATCATGCAAACGACAACGCAGAGAGCATACTTATGCATATAATAAGGGGCAGCGGGCTTGCGGGGC
This sequence comes from uncultured Eubacteriales bacterium, assembly GCA_902794055.1. Taxonomy (GTDB): domain Bacteria; phylum Bacillota; class Clostridia; order Christensenellales; family CAG-138; genus PeH17. The sequence goes on from CADBGC010000044.1 coordinate 9,848, forward strand.
TCTGCGGCATAAGAGTCGAGAGTGAATTGGAGCTGCCTTCGCCGAGAAGCGGCGAGGAAAAGCGAAGCTTCAGGCTCATTCGCCCCCTTCTCGGCTTCAGAAAATCCGAGCTTACCGAGTTTTTAATTGGCAGGAAGCAGGCTTGGTGCATTGACACGACCAATCTTGAGGCGGAATCGGCAAGGAATATTCTTAGGCTGAAGGTTATTCCCGAGATTGAGGAAGGCATAAACGGCAGCGCGGTCAGCAATATCATTCGCCTTTCCGAGATCGCCTCAGAGGATGAAGACTATCTCTCCTCGCTTGCTCGAGATGCGCTTTTTAAGGCAAGATCGGGCGGCGGCTATCTTGCAGAAAATCTGATACCCCTGCCCGCTCCCATTAAAAAACGCGCCATAAGGCTTGCGTTGATGGAAAACAGCGCTTTGATCGATGCGGAGCAAGCGCATATAGACGCGCTTTGCGAGCTGCTTAAAAAACAGTCAGGCTCAGGCATCGACCTTCCTTCGGCAAGGGCGAGGATGGTTTTCGGAAGGCTCTTTATCGAGGAATACGAAAAAACCGAGCACGGCGCGCAAAATGCTCCGGAAACGGGCGAAAATTCCGTTTTTTCGCTCAAAACCGAGGAAGGGATACAATCCACCCCGCTCGGCGACTTCAAAATAAGCTTTTTTCAGCTCTCCGCTATGGAAAAAACGGGCGAAAAGGAGTATAATGACTTTATCAATTCCAATCTGAACACGGCTTATATGGATCGGGATAGGCTGAATGGCGAATTGAGCGTTCGCACACGAATACCGGGGGACAGGTTCCATCCCGTGAATTCGGCTTGGAGAATGAAGCTTAAGGATTTTTTCATTTCAAGAAAAGTGGATCCCAAGCTTCGCGACGGCATTCCGCTGCTTCTTTGCGCCGATGAAATAGTTTTCATTCCGGGCTTTCTCGTTTCGGACGGGGTGAAGCTGACGGAGAGCACGAAAAGAATATTAAAAATCGAATTTCTCGGAAACGGAAATAAGAATAAATAATACTGCTATACAAAAGGGGGAAACAATAATGATAGAAAGAACAGGACTGCATAACGACATCGCAGAGGTGCTCATCACAGAGGAGGAGCTTCGTGATAAGGTTCGGGAGCTCGGCAAGCTTCTGACCAAGGAATACAAGGGCAAGGACCCCATCTTCGTTTGTGTTTTAAAGGGCTCGGTGCATTTTTTCAGCGATCTTGTTCGCGAGTTCGATGATTACTGCGAGATAGATTTTCTTTCCTGCTCATCCTATGGCGACGGCACGGTGAACTCGGGCGTTGTTAAAATAATTAAGGATCTGGATAAGAATATTATAAATCGCCATGTGATAATAGTTGAGGACATCATGGATTCGGGCGTTACCCTCAACTATCTCACCAATCTGCTTGCGGCGCGCAACCCTGCTTCGCTTAAGATAATCACCCTGCTCGATAAGCCCGAAAGACGGCGCTGCGCCATCCAGCCCGATTACTGCGGCTTCATAGTTGAGGATAAGTTCGTGGTCGGCTACGGTTTGGATTATGCCCAGCTCTATAGGAATCTGCCGTACGTGGGCGTGGTGAATACCGATCTTATTAAGTAATAGTTGGTGAATATTATAGCTGAAAACCGAAGGTTTTCAATTTAGCTGTTTTGCGAAGCAAAACTATTTAGCTGTCCGAAAGGACAATTTAGCTGCGAGCTTTGCGAGCAATTTAGCTGAAATCGGTTTGAGAGTTAAAGCTTTGAATCTGATTCAAATCCCTAACGGGATTTGTGCAGGTTTCCACCTCATCCGCCGCTCGCCGCGGAGGCTTTTTCGCTCCGCTTCAGCCACCTTCTCCTCAAGGAGAAGGCTTGGCAAAGCAAGCCGCAGCATTTTTCGCTGATAAAAAGAGAAAAACACGGAGCCGGTCGAAGTGTTTTTCTTAGGATGCGCTCCGCAGGAGAGGCGAGCTAAATTGCGCCTGTCGGCGCAGCTAAATTCGGCTTCGCCGAGCTAAATTTGCCTATCGGCAAGCTAAATTCGCCTTACGGCGAGCGGCGGCGAGTGGCGGCAAATGGAAGAAAGGAGTAACAATGGAATCTTACGCCGAGCTTCAAAAGATAAGAAAAAAGGAGCAGAAAAAAGAAAACAAGAAAAAAAGAAGGGCTCTGCCGATAATACTCATCATTCTCGGTTCAATTCTCCTTCTTATACTTGCATTCGTTTTGTTTTTCTATTTTAAAATGAAAAACATGAGCAAAAACGCGCCCCCCACCGTGCCAACGGCCATAGTGCTTCCCGATGTTACGGAGAAGCCCGCCGAGCTTGTGGACGTGGAAGACCCCGGCTACGTTACCATTCCGGACGGCAGAGATTCGAGCGAGCTCACCGAGGATGAAAAGAAGATAATAGACGAGCTTCCCATTCCGGGTGACGATCCTCTCGATCCGAACGACCCGGACTACGAGCCCTTTGACCCCGAGATCATGGAACCCGGCAACGACCCTATCTATTACGTTCCCCAGATAAGCGGCGACGTTTTGAACGTGCTGGTGCTCGGCAACGATGCGAAAGCGGATGAGCGCGATCACGGCCGAACCGACGTTATGCAGATACTGTCGTACAACAAAAAAACGCGCAAGGCAAAGCTCGTTTCTATCATTCGCGACACTTATATCTACATTCCCGGCCGCGATAAGTGGAACAGAATAAATACAGCCTTCCGATATGGCGGCGTTGGACTTGCGATGAACACGCTGAACGTTAATTTCGGCCTCGACATCCAGCACTACATTAGGGTAGACTTCACCACGCTGCCCCAGCTTATAGATGCGATCGGCGGCATCGACGTGGAGCTTTCCGTTGGCGAGATCCGCTATCTGAACCGAATGATAAGCAGCTCCAACATTCCCGAAGTGGCGGGCGTTTACCATCTGAACGGCAGGCAGGCGCTTCGCCATGCGAGGAATCGAACCGTGGGAAATCACGTTTGGGCGCGAGCCAACCGCCATAACCAGATACTCAACGCCGTGCTCGAAAAAATGAAGAAAACGGAGAACCCCGTTGCGCTGATGGCGCTGATGTATCAGCTTGTGGATAAGCTCGACACGAACATTCCCGTTGAAGCGATGGTCTCGCTCGGCGTGGACGTTGTTTTCGGCGGCTCCATGAGCGTAAACAGCAGGCTTATGCCCTTTGAAGGAACGTGGAGCTACGCCATGGAGCGCGGAATGGCTGTTGTTAAGATCGATATTCCCGCAAACAAGGCGAAGCTGCACGAATACCTTTACGGAAAATAATATCGCCCGGAAGCGGGCAATAATGCTGCATAGATCGGCTTTCCGCCGCCTTTACAACGCTTGAAGGGAGGAGATTAAAACGGAGGAAAGAGCCTTTAAACTGAGTATTCCGGGCACCGCGCATGCGAATGAGGAATGGCGCAGGGTGCTTATCGTGATAAACCCTGTTGCGGGCGACGGGCGTTCGCTTTCCGTGCTCCCGGAACTTGTAAAGGTGCTGAGTGAACGCGGGTATCTTTGTACCACCGTTACAACCACGGGCAGAGGCGCAGCAACAGAATACGTTAAAAAGCTCGGCGCGGGCTGCGATATGGTGGTCTGCTCCGGCGGCGACGGCACAGCAAACGAGGTCATAAGCGGCCTTATGGCGATAAGCGAGGAGCGCAGACCGAAATTTG
>CADBGC010000045.1 GCA_902794055.1 uncultured Eubacteriales bacterium
GTTAAGTGGAATCTCACACTCGCAATGAACCTGATCTCCGCAGAAGTCCGCTACGCCGATATCGAAACCATCAAGGCGCTTGACGGCGTTATTGACGTTGAGATCGAAAACTGCTTTGAGCCCGTCAGCGCCAAGGAGGCAACCGAGGAGCCCGCTCAGCCCATGACCGCCATCACCAGCGAGCACATGGTATTTGCAACCGACGTATGGGCGGAAGGCTACACCGGCGCGGGCAGCCGTATCGCGGTTATCGATACCGGTACCGCCTATCAGCACAAATCCTTCATCAACGATGCCTACCAGTACGCCCTTCAGCAGAATGCAAACGAGAGGGGCCTGGCGCTTCAGACCTATAAAAACAGCCTCAACCTTCTGACCTGGAACGAGATAAACAGCGTTAAGAGCCAGCTCAACAAGAGCACCATCACCAACGCAGTATACCTCAACGAAAAGCATCCCTTCGCATACAACTACATCGACAGCAACTACAACGTTACCCACGCAAACGATCAGGCGGGCAACCACGGCTCCCACGTTGCGGGCATCGCCGCGGCAAACCGCTACGTTCGCTCCGGCAATACCTACGTTAATGCGGCTCAGACCGTTCACGCGGTCGGCATCGCTCCCGATGCGCAGCTCATCACCATGAAGGTTTTCGGTGCAAGAGGCGGCGCATTTGAATCCGACTACATGGCTGCCATCGAGGATGCTATCGTGCTCAAGTGCGATGCCATCAACCTTTCGCTTGGCTCCAGCAGCGCAGGCTTCTCGCTGAACAGCACCTACTCGCGCGTGCTTTCCAATATGGTAAACAGCGATTCGCTCGTTACCATCGCGGCGGGCAACGCCTACGCATGGAACTACAAGCTTGAAGGCGGCCGCGATCTTTACGCGGAGGATATCAACCTTCACACCGGCGGTTCTCCCGGAACCTACACCAACAGCCTCTGCGTTGCATCCGCGGACAATATCGGAATCGTCGCCTATGCGCTCCGCTTTGCAAACGGCCTCAACGTTCCCTACAACGATTCCGTGAACTCCAACGCTACCGCACTTGTGAACGTGCCCGGCAACTACGGCTTCGTTTACCTTGACGGCAGTGCCACGACCGCCGAGCTTGCCGCTGTCAATCAGCGCACCAGCCTCAGCGGCAAGGTCATCATCTGCAACCGCGGCGGCAACACCACCTTCACCCAGAAGGCGAACAACATCAACGCATACAACCCCGCGGCCATCGTTATTGCAAACAATGCCGCAGGCAACATTCTTATGAATGCTGCGGGCTACAACGGCGTTCGTCCCTTCGTTTCCATCTCGCAGGAGGACGGCGTTCGAATCAGGAACTCCGCCGTTCGCGCCACCGCAGGCAACTACGTTTACTACACCGGCAACGTTACGGTCTCGCAGGATAGAACCGTTGTTTTGAACAACACGCTCGACAACGCGAGGATCTCCGCTTTCAGCTCCCGCGGCATCCCCGGCTCGCTTCTTATGAAGCCCGAGATCACCGCGCCCGGCGGCAATATCTACTCCGTAAACGGTTTGAACAACAACGATTACGAGACCAAGTCCGGCACCTCCATGGCGACTCCGCACGTTTCGGGCATGGCGGCTCTGCTTGCGCAGTATATCCGCGAGAACAATATGCTCAACAGGATCGCCGACCATAACGAGCGCCATCTGATAACCAGCCTTCTCATGTCCACCGCCAAGCCGATGAAGAACAACGGCCAGTACGTTTCCATTCTCTCGCAGGGCAGCGGCCTTGCAAACGTTGCTTCCGCGGTGCATGCGCAGTCCCATATCCTCATGGGCGCCGATGCGAACTCCGCATACAGGGACGGCAAGGTAAAGGTTGAGCTTGGGCAGGATGCGAACCGCACCGGCACCTACAGCTACACCTTCTCCGTGAACAATATGAGCAACAGGAGCCTCACATACGCTCTGAGCACCGATATGTTCACGCAGAACATCTATCAGCAGAACGGTCTCGGCTATATGTCCGAGCAGACCCGCGATCTTGGCGCGAACGTTACCTACAGGGTCAACGGCGCAAACGTTACTTCCGTCACCGTTCCCGCGAACGGCTCGGTTACCGTTACCGTCAATATTGCTCTTACAAACAGCGAAAAGACCAGGCTGAACAACGAGAACAAGGGCGGCGCATATATCGAAGGCTTCACCTACGCTACCTGCACCACCAACGTCGGCGGCAGGCCTGCGGACGTTCAGCACTCCATACCGATCCTCGGCTTCTACGGCAAGTGGACCGATGCTTCGATGTTTGACAACACTTCCGCCGTGGACGTTGCCTACGGCAAGGACGTTAAGCAGCCCTACAACCTCATAAAGGACACCAACTTCATCACCGTTCGCTACAGCGGCAAGAACACCGACAGCGTTTATCTCGGCAACCCCTACACTGTTGAGGAAAACTTCCCCGAGGATCGTCTTGCGCTGAACAACGGCACCACGATCGTTTCGGCGAAGTACAGCATAATCCGCAGCGCGGCAACCGTTATACCTGCCGCCTTCAGCGCGAACGGCACCGTTCTTTACAGCGGCTCCGCCATCAACAAGTATAATCAGCCCTATTACAACGAGGGCGCCAGAGAGTGGGAATTGCGCAATGCCAAGACTGTTACGATCAACCGCACGATCTCTTCGCTCGGCGCTGCAGAGGGCTCGACGATCACCTTCGGCGTTTTCGCTATCCCCGAGTACTATTCCATACTGCTCAACCCCGCAAGCAGCAATCAGGCGCTCTCCGCAAACGAGATCGGCAGATTGCTTGCGCAGAACCATCTTGGCAAGGGCGCATACGTTGGCTACACCGTGACCGTTGACAATACCGCTCCCACCGTGGTATCCGCTTCCATCAGCGGCGACCGCAACAGAGTGACCGTTACCGCGAACGACAATCGCTACGTTGCTTACGTCAGCCTCATGGACACCGCGCACAACACGCTCTACGTTGGCGCCGTTCCTCAGCAGACCGCGGCAGGTCAGAATGCGACCGCCGTGCTCGATATCTCCGGCCTCGGCCTCACCGGTAACGTTGCGATCGTGCTCGGCGACTACGCCGGCAATGAGAGAGCGTACACCATCAACCTCACTCCGAGCAACACCGCGACCCCCGCTCCGACCGCGACCCCCACTCCCAGACCCACCAACACTCCCGTCCCGACGGCGACTCCCAGACCCACCAATACCCCCGCTCCCACTGCGGCACCCGGCGGCACCACTTACACCCTGGTGAACAACGTTGAAGTCGGCAGCAGGTATATCCTCGTTGCAGAGAGCTCCGTTTCCGGCACCTCCGGCTATGCGGTCGGCAACACCGCCACCTCCGGCAGCCGCTATCTGAACACCGTTGCCGTTACCGTAAACTCCAACGGTACCCTGACCCTCGGCTCAAGCGTGAACGCAAACGCCATCACCTGGACCGCAGGCGGCAGCGCAAGCGCGGGCTACACCTGGAGAAACGTTGGAAACAACAAGTACATGGGTCTTGACTCGGCTCAGTTCCTCTGCCCCTCCGATATCGCCGTCAACTGGCTGTATTCGACCGCCAACGGCTCGTTCAACAATCAGGTGGATACCGATGGCTATTACTACCTTGTTATCAACTCCGCCAAAACCTATTTCACCACCAGCAGGAGCGCATCAAAGTTCCGTCTGTATAAGGTGAATGAAGGCGCGGCGGCTCCCACCGCAACTCCCAGACCCACCAACACTCCCGCCCCGACGGCAACTCCCAGACCCACCAACACTCCCGCCCCGACGGCAACGCCCAGACCCACCAACGTCCCCGCTCCCACTGCGGCACCCGGCGGCAGCACCTACACCCTGGTAAACAACGTTGAAGTCGGCAGCAGATACATTATCGTTGCGGAGAACTCCATTTCCGGCACCACCGGCTACGCGGTCGGCAACACCGCCACCTCCGGCAGCCGCTATCTGAACACCGTTGCCGTTACCGTGAATTCCAACGGCACCCTGACCCTCGGCTCAAGCGTGAACGCAAACGCGATCAGCTGGACCGCAGGCGGCAGCGCAAGCGCGGGCTACACCTGGAGGAACGTTGGAAACAACAAGTACATGGGTCTTGACTCGGCTCAATTCCTCTGCCCCTCCGATATCGCCGTCAACTGGCTGTATTCGACCGCCAACGGCTCGTTCAACAACCAGGTGGATACCGACGGCTATTACTACCTCGTTATCAGCTCCGCCAAAACCTATTTCACCACCAGCAAGAACGCATCAAGGTTCCGTCTTTATAAGGTGAATGAAAATGGCGGCGCGGCTTCTCCTACCGCCACCCCCGCCCCCACGAACTACCCCGCTCCCACCGTGACTCCGACCGCCGCTCCTACGGCTACCCCCGCCCCCGCAGGTGTCAGCTATCAGCGCGTTTACAGCGTTGAGAGCGGAAGCAGGTACATCCTCGTTGCCTCGAACTCGGTTTCCGGCAGCACCGGCTATGCCGTTGGCAACTCCACGGTCTCCAACAACCACTATATGAGCGCAGTTGCCGTTACCGTGAACTCGAACGGCACGCTGACCCTTGGCTCCGGAGTGAATGCGAACGCTGTCACTTGGACTGCAAGCGGCAGCGCGAGCGCAGGCTACACGTGGAGAAACGTTGGAAACAGCAAGTATATGGGTCTTGATTCGGCACAGTACGTCTGCCCCTCCAATACCCCTGTGAGCTGGCTGTATTCGACCTCCAACGGCTATCTCGACAATCAGGTCGATACCGACGGCTACTTCTATCTCACCTACAGCTCCGGCAAATACACCACCGGCAAGTCCTCTGTTGAGATCATGCTCTTCAAGGTGATCGGAGGCTGAGAGTGACCTGCCCCGCCATAAATTGGCACCGCACAAACTGCGGCCTCGGGTCTCCTGTGCCCTAAGCCGATAGATTGCAGCACGAGGCTCGCGGCAAACTCGCCGCGAGCCTCGCTTTTAATAATATATATGGCTTAACGAACACAAAAGGCTTGACATTTTCAAAATTTCGAGTATAATAATCTATGCGCTTTGAGAAAAGCCGAATGCACCTTTAGCTCAGCTGGTAGAGCACCTGACTCTTAATCAGGGTGTCCAGGGTTCGAGTCCCTGAAGGTGTACCAAATGCGAGGTGGGCGAACACCGAGATATCAATCCTTCGGAACACGATGGCGATCATCGCAGCCATACCACGCAAATAGTTTAAGAAAAAGAGCATTGATCGTATCGATGCTCTTTTTCTTATTACTGCAATCAGATATCGCATTAACCGCACTTATTCGACTTTGCCTGAATTCTGATCTTCAGAAGTAAACTCCACAACCTCATTCGGAGTGCAATCGAGAATAAGGCAAAGCTTTTCAAGGGTCAGCAGCGTAATGTTCCGGCCCTTTTTTAGCGCATCGAGCGTTTTGTTATCCACGCCCGCGCGCAGCAGCTTATACTGCGATATTCCCTTTTTCCGCATCGTTTTCCAGAGCGGAGCATAGCTAATCATCGATGCTTCCTTTTCACAATTCAATCGTTCATTTTTCGCTTCGGATACTATGATTTATCCGTTTCTAATTTTAATACAGAAATGAAATTAAAAACATTGTGGACAATTGCACAATAATATGTTATAATTTCGAATAGGTTGTGGATATATACACAATCAAAGTTGATTTGGAGGATCAAAACTATGGAACAACGAACCGCACAACTTACGAGGGATGAGCTTTTAAGCGGCATCAAAAGAGTTAGAGCAAGAATAAACGATGTTCTTGTCGAAGCAAAGGAAAAGGCTCGAATATTTGAGCAGTTTAAGGAAGAAAAGCGAATACTGACTGCTCAAAATATGGGAGCATTGGACATCGGCCGTTTCGTAGTAATAACCGTCATCGCGTTGGCTTCGCTATTGGGTTTGATTGCAGGCAACAGCGGCATCTTACTGTCAGGCATTATAGGCGTAGTTCTATATCTTGTTGCACCTAAACTCAAGGGAAAGTTGCGAACAATCTCCTATATCGCAGCATTCGCTTTGATGGCATATGTTGTCGCAACTCTATTCTTTAATTACAGAATGCACATTGTTCTGATAATTATTTCGCTGATAATCATTGCTGCCGTAGTTGTAGCTGAAGTCTTTATTCTCAAAGCCGTAAATAAGAAACGAGCGAGCGACAATGCCGGGATCAGAGCGTTTAACGAGGAGAATCAGGCGTTGTATGACGAAACGGTTGCGAGATTCAACAAATACGCAAAGGAATTAAATCAATATATGGCGGCTATAAACTATCCGCCCGATTATTGCAATCTTGATGCTGCGGACTATTTTATTTCAACAATCAGAAACTCCAGAGCAGATACGATGAAGGAGGCTGTAAACCTTTATGTTGATGAACTTCGGCATAGGGAGAATGCAGCACAGCTTGCATCAATTCGAGATGAACAAAGAGTAGGAAACGAACTGCTCCGTCAAAACAATACTCAGCTTCGACTGCTTAATGCAATAAGCGCTGCAAACTACATTCAAAATGTAGCCAACGGAATGAAGCTCGATAATCTCAATAGTTCCGTTCAGCGCAACACATCGGCAATAAATATGAATACCGCCTCGAACAACCGCATAGCCGATTCGTTGAATCGACTTCGCAGAAGATAATTGAACATAAATTGCAGATGAAAAGGAGATAAAACTGTGAAAAAACTTGCCTATTTCTTTGTCGGTGCTTTGCTATCATTAACCATTTGGGCTGTAGCTTGTAAGCATTCTGGCACAGCCAATCATAACTCAAGAAAAGAAGTACGACTAAGCGACTATCTAACAGTCGATTTTTCAGGATACGATACTTTTGGAGAAGCTACAGCAACAATCGACTTCAGGAGCATGGTAGAAAATAACCCAACTGCTTTTGACATCGATAAGGTTGATGATTCCGAGTATGACAGGTCTGTTAAATCTGCTATCCTAATGTCGCAAGATATTTTCATTGGGAAGCTTGATAAGGCGTCTCGTCTCTCAAATGGGGATACAATAAACTTTATTTGGGACGATTCGATGAAAGCATCTATTGTCGAGTTTTCTGGCAAATTTGATTTTTCGAGTGCCTCAATTAAGGTCGAAGGTTTGCTGCAGGCAGAACAATTCGATCCTTTTGAAAGCATTGATGTAATTTTTACAGGCATCTCACCTTTTGGTTGCGCAAACTGGAATAGTCGCTCAGAAGATTTATTTGGTCTACGATTTGTTTTTGATAAGAATTCTAATCTTTCTAACGGCGATACCGTGACCTTAACCCTAAGTGATGCAGATATGAGTGAATGGTGCGCGGCAAAAGGGAAAATACCTTCTGCTCGATGCAAAACATATACCGTTGAAGGCCTTTCGAGCTTCATTAAGACCATCGATGAAATACCTAACGCCGTTCTTGCGAGAATTGAACAACAAGGAATCGATAATCAAAAAGCATATTCGGCAAAAACCTGGGTCGAACCCGGTTCTCTCAAAAGTATGGAGCCTATCGGATGCTATCTTTTAACACCAAAAGATTATGTTTCTCACAACGAAGCTGAAAACATTCTTTATGTTGTGTATAGATTAACTGTTTCAAATTCTGACAACAATGGAACGCCGTTTTCATACTATGAATATGCGACTCTTAGTGATTTAGTGCTGAATGCTGACGATACCATCTCCCTTTACGCCTCGGGCAACCTCGTTGGTTTTGACTTGAGAAATTTGAAGATGACAGATGATAAAGAGCATTTTGATTACGGGAGCTACCGGTATGTGGGATATCTCAGTTTGGACGAACTCTTTAATAAAACGGTAATGGTCTATATCGACAGGTACAATTACGAAAGCAGCGTTTCCGAATGAGGAGAACAAAGCTTATGCCTATAAAAAACCCAACCTTGCGCGATTGATCTTTATGGAAAGGAAAAGAGGCAATCCACGCAAGCCTGATAGATCCCCCCTGCTCTCGTCGCAGAGAGTAATAACAAAAGTATAAAACGAAAAGGAGAGAGAAATCATGAAAAGAATCCGAAAAGCCGTTTTAGCGGCAACCCTCGCGCTTGTTTTTTCAGCAGCCGCACTGTCGCTCTTGTTAGTTACAAAAGCAGCGGCAAGCGCACCTCAACCAACTTGGACTGTTCCGGCTGGATATAACGTCCATGATTACACAAAATGTGTGGAGTTCTTGGAACAGTCAGATGAAAGCGGAGTTAAGAACGGACAGAAGACAAGCGGATATTGGGAGTGGGACGGTGATGACAATGAAATATTTATACCAGGGAATTATAATCCGAGCGATCCCTCTACTTGGGGAATGATTTGGACTTGGGATGATGCTACTGAGACCTACATTGAAACCCCTCGTTTTGAATGGTTCAATGTGAACGGAATGCAAAGGATCAGAAGGATAAACGTTGCTGAAAACCTTGTCGGTAGTCTTGATGTATCCGGCTGTGCTGTTCTCACAGAGCTGGTGTGTTCAGGGAATCGACTGATCGGTCTGAATATTTCAAATTGCCCATTGCTCACGGTACTGGATTGCAGTGGGAATCCACTTGCTGCGTTGAATATATCCGTCTGTCCAACACTTATAAAGCTGTCTTGTGCCGGCATTCAACTTACCGAGCTGGATGTATCTGTTTGTCCGGCGCTCACAGAGCTGGATTGCTCTTTTAACCGACTTACCGAATTGAATGTTTCTGACTGCACGATGCTTACCCGTTTATACTGCTACAACAATCAGCTTGCCGAGCTGAATGTTTCCGGCTGCACATCGCTTACCGAAGTGATTTGTTCCGACAATCAGCTTACCGAGCTGAATATTTCCGGCTGCACATCGCTTACAAAAGTGATTTGTTCCGGCAATCAGCTTGCAGAGCTGGTTGCTTCCGGTTGCACAGCGCTTACCCGTCTTGAGTGTGACAATAATCAGCTTACAGAGTTGAACATTTCAGACTGCACGGCGCTTGCTATTTTATTCTGCTACGGCAATCAGCTTGCCGAGCTGGACTTGTCAAACTGCTCTGCTCTTTCCAATCTGGGTTGCAGCAACAATCAACTGACCGAGCTTGATGTATCCGGACACACTGCGTTAAGTAGCATATCAGTATCCGACAATCCGTTAATCAAGCTGATTGTATCCGATTGCACATCGCTTGGCTATTTATACTGTAGCAACGATCAGCTTGCCGAGCTGAACGCTTCAGGTTGTACGACACTATCCAGTCTATTATTAGATGACACTTCTCAACTCGTCAAACTTAATGTGTCCGACTGCGTTGAACTCTACTGGTTAAACTGCCAATACTTGCAGCTTGCCGAGTTGAATGTTTCCGGCTGCACGGCGCTTACCGCTCTATACTGCAGCGGCAATCAGCTTACCGAATTGGACGTTTCCGGCTGCACGGCACTTGCCCGCCTTGAATGTTGCAACAATCAGCTTGCCGAGCTGAACGTTTCCGGCTGCACGGCATTTGATTGGCTGCATTGCTACAACAATCAGCTTACCGAGCTGAACGTTTCCGGCTGCACATCGCTTGGTTCGCTACTTTGCTACAACAATCAGCTTGCAGAACTAAATGTATCCGGCTGCACATCGCTTGCAAACCTTGAATGCTACAACAATCAGCTTGCCGAACTAAATGTGTCCGGCTGCACATCGCTTGCAAATCTTGAATGCTACAACAACCACCTTTCCTCGCTGATTGCATCCGGATGTTCGGCGCTTACATATCTTAAATGCCGCGACAATCAGCTTGCCGAACTAAATTTGTCCGGCTGCACATTGCTTACTCGTCTTGAATGCTACAACAATCAGCTTGCCGAGTTGGATGTTTCCGGGTGCATTTCGCTCGCTCGTCTTGAATGCTACGGCAATCAGCTTGCAGAGTTGGACGTTTCCGGTTGCATTTCGCTCGCTCGTCTTGAATGCTACGACAATCAGCTTACCGAGCTTAATATATCCGATTGCATGGCATTAAGCCGGCTGTACTGTTCCGGCAATCAGCTTACTGAGCTGGATCTATCCGACTGTTCGGCACTTGCCAATCTACACTGTTCCTACAATCAGCTTACCGAACTGGACCTATCCGGCTGTTCGGCACTTTCCGTGTTTATTTGCCAAACGAATCCGCTTATTAGGCTGAGCGCATCCGGCTGTACTGCACTTACTGATATGGTTTGTTCTTCCAATCAGCTTGCAGAGCTTAACTTATCCGGGTGCACATCGCTTAGTTCTCTTGATTGCAGCAGCAATCAACTTACTGTGCTGGATATATCCGACTGCGCATTGCTTACCAGTCTGTCTTGCCGCATGAATAGACTCGCCCGACTTGATGTATCCGATTGCACATTATTAAACTATCTGTCTTGCGAGGCCAATCAGCTCTACAAACTGGATGTTTCGGATTGTGTCGCTCTCGAAACGCTGAACTGCAGTGACAATCGACTTGTCGAGTTGGACGTTTCCGACTGTTTAGCGCTGAGCGGTCTGTCTTGCTACTTCAACCGACTTACCGAGCTTGATTTCAGCAATAATACCCTGCTTCCGGGCGAGCATATTATTGCTGAAGGCAATGGATTTATAGGGTATAGCGGGTACTATTTGAGTAACACCGAATCATTTGTTGCTTACATTACTGCTTCTCCGCAGAACAGTGCAAGCTTTACTGGTTTCTATGGTTCAAATGGTGCTCTGCTTAATGCAGGAAACTGGAATGGATTGCATTACCGTTGGGATATTAATAATGATTTTGACACCGTAATCGCCCGCTTCTCCGGCGGCGTTACTCCCGGCGATGTTGACGGGAACGGCAGCGTTTCTGTTGCGGATGCAATAATCACCCTGCGCCTTGCGATGGGGCTTATTGACGGAAGCGGAATAAATACCGAAGCGGCTGATATGGACGGAAACGGCAATATCACCATTGCAGATGCCATACTCGTGTTGCGCGTTGCGCTCGGATTAGCATAACCGCTCGCCGCCACTCGCCGTGTGGCTATTTGGGAAAATGCTGCTGCTTGCTCCGCATTTCCCTGTCAATCCGTTTCACTAATGAAGAATTGAGGGTTACACGGCGCTCTGAGCAAGCATTATAAACATAGGAGTAACACTCCTTTCGGCAAGCGCGAAGGGGAATTTTTTAGGGAGATGATTCCCCTTTGCGCATCGGTCGGAGTTCGACCGCACCGCCGTCCGTCGGCTGTATGCTTTTAGACGGACGGCGGTTTTTTATGTGGTGCGAAGCATCGATTATTAAAAGCTGAAAAAATGTGCGAATACCCCCGTTACCACAAGCGGTAACGGGGGTATTCGCTTTTAATCCTTTACTCTGCTTGCCGCTTTCAACTGTCTTTTTATCAATCTCTCTTTTCTAATACTCTCCCTTTTTTAGCGCTCCCCTGCGGAACACCGCTAACGCGGTGTCGGGTTTTACTAAAAAAACAGGGAGTATGACAATGGAAAGAGAAAGCGCAATATGCTTCGGCTGCGAAAGAGAGTTTGCAAGCAACGAGATAACGCATTTTTGCAATGCTTCGTTCTGCCCCGATTGCCTTGAGCTTGAGACCGCCGTATGCGCGGAATGCGGCTCGCGCGAATGGGCGGGCGATCTTGAGTATGCGAACGATAATGCCTACTGTGAAAGCTGCGCCGAAAGGCGGCTCGTTCGCTGTAGCTGCTGCGGCAGATGGATCGAGCGCGAAAATGCGCTCGGAAGCAAGCCGTACATCTGCGAAAGCTGCTGCACGGTGGAGCAATACGAGCCCGCGATACATGAATACGGCTATAAGCCAATGCCCGTGTTTCACGGTGAGGGGCCGAGGTTCTTCGGAGTTGAGCTTGAGATAGACGGCGGCGGCGAGAGCGGATCAAATGCGAAAGCGCTGCTTGAAATCGCAAATGCGGAGGCGGAAAACCTGTATTGCAAGCACGACGGCAGCCTTGCCTGCGGCTTCGAGCTTGTGACTCACCCGATGAGCCTTGCCTATCACGAAACGGTGATGCCGTGGGCGGGGCTGCTGCTTGCTGCGGATTCGATGGGCTATGCAAGCCATGATGCAGATACCTGCGGGCTGCACATCCATATAAGCAGAGCAGCCTTCGGAGAAAGAGAAGCGGAGCAGGATGCGGCGATAGCGCGCCTTTTATGGTTCTTCGAAAAGAATTGGAGAGAGCTGCTGGTGTTTTCACGCAGAACCGAGGAACAGCTTGAGCAATGGGCCCAGCGTTATGGGCTTACGGAGCACCCAAGCGAGCTGCTTGAGAGCGCGAAAGGGCGCGGCGAAAGATATGCCGCCGTGAATCTTGTGAACGCGAACACGGTCGAGCTACGGATATTTCGAGGAACGCTAAAGCTGAATACGCTTATTGCGGCGATTCAGCTTGCGGACAGTCTTATCGATCTTGTTTGCAAAACGACCGACAGGAGCATAAAGTTGCTTTCGTGGCAGAGCTTTGCCAATTCGATAGAAAAGTGCGAGCTTAAGGACTATCTTATAGAGCGCGGGCTTATAAGCGAGGTGACGGACTGATGTGCTGCTTATTCGGCATCATTGACCCTCATCTTGCTTTGAGCGGCAAGGAGAAAACAAGGCTTATCCGCGCTCTTTTGAAGGCGGCGGAAGCGCGCGGGACGGATGCATCCGGCATAGCGTACAACGCAGGCGGCAGGCTTCGCATATTGAAAAAGCCGCTGCCGGGTCATCTGTTAAGAGCGCGTATACCCGACGGCGTTCGCTGTGTGATGGGACATACTCGAATGACAACGCAGGGATCGGAGAAGCATAACCGCAATAATCATCCGTTTATCGGTGCTGTGGGAAACACCCGATTTGCGTTGGCGCATAACGGCGCTATAGTGAACGACAGAGCGCTGCGGCGCAAGTTCCGCCTTCCGAATACGAATATCGATACCGACAGCTATATCGCAGTTCAGCTAATCGAGCATTACGGCGGGCTTTCGCTCGACAGGCTTCAAAAAATGGCGGAAGCTATCGATGGAAGCTTCTGCTTTACGCTGCTCGATGATAAAGACCGATTATTCTTTATAAAGGGCGATAATCCGCTTGAGGTACGGCTGCTTCCGGAAAGCGGCTGTCTTGTTTATGCTTCTACTGAGACCGTGCTTGATGCGGCTCTCAAGGCAAGCGGGATTCTGAACGCAACTTGGACCCTGCCCGTTGAGCTGCACTGCGGCGATATTATCGGAATATCCGCAAACGGAGATGCAGAGCACCTGCGTTTCGATCCGTATGCGAGCTTTGGCCTCGGCGCATACACGAGCGAAAGAAACGAGTACATCGAGCTGATGAAGGACTATGCCGTTTTCGCCGGTCTTGACGAGGGCACAGTGGATAGGCTGCTTGAACTCAACTTTTCGCTTGATGAGATAGAGGAACTGCTGCTGTCTGCCGGTGCTTAATAATCGTGTTAGGCGCATAAACCAACACCGGCGGATAATCTTTTTTTTTTTTTTTCGCGAACCGGAACAACCTGAACGCGTTACTTATTGCCATCACCAAGGGAGCGCAATAAGTGCTCGAAATGGCTTCGAGCCAAAGGATGAGGCCGCGTCCAAAATTAACCCGTAAACGGTTTTTTCTATCGGCGGCGTGAATCTTACCCTGTTTATATCAATCTGTATTGATGTTATCATTACCGTATCATTACTGCGTAATGATGTTATCATTACGATATCATTACCACATCACTACAATTATTTTGCACAAAATGCGTCAAAACGCGCTACGCATTTGCGCAAAATAAATCCTTATAAACAGGGCTTTTTTCAAACAATTTGCGCAGCCAAAATCGAATTAGCGCAGAAACGCCCGATTTTGCGCAAATTATTTCCCTATACGCCGCCTTGGTTTTTTCGAATTTGCGCAGATAAAGCGCAAATGATCGAAAAAACAAAAAGAGCATAAGCGGTCCTGACGCAAATGCACCTTCGGCACATTTGCGGCCCTATCGGGCAGGACTGACGCCTTTCAAACGCTCCACCGGAGCGTTTGTCGGCGTCACCCTTGACAGCCTCTCGGCTGTCTGCGGGCGCTTACTGCGCTCACGCTGCTAAAAAACAATCTCGTCGTTCGCTTGGCTTGTCGCTTCGCTTTCAAGCTGCTCTTTCATCGCAAGAAAATATATACACCACATTTTTGCAATCCCCGTTTAACTTTGATACAATTGAAGAAAACAGCGCAAAGAACGGAGTATGATAGATGTCATTAAGCAAGTATGAATTCAAACAGAATATAGGCAGTATGGCCTTTGCCTACTGTCGCTGCTCAACGGACAAACAGGATACCTCGATAAATCAACAGATAAAGATGTGCCGCGAGTATGCAGAAGCTCACGGCTACAAGCTGGATGATAGGCATATATACCGTGACGAGGGCATCAGCGGCACCAACGATGAGCGCCCGGCGTACCGCGCAATGCTGTACGACGTGGATATGCTCCGCCCCGCATACATCATTGCATGGAAGCTCGACAGGCTTTCGCGTGATAATGCCGAGCTTACCCGTGCGCTTGACTGGCTGCGCCGTCACGGAACACAGGTTATCAGTATCACCGAGCCGAGCACCGGCAACATGATGGTCGATATGTACCTAACCGGTATGGCGGGTATAAGCGCACAGTTGTATGTAATGCAGCTCGCCGAGAATGTTCGCAGGGGAATGAACCACAGAGCTGAGAACGGGCTTTACAACGGTTCTCCGATTTATGGGCTAATAGGAAAAGTGAAGCAGCCATACTGCATTGACGAAGCTACCGCACCGGTTGTTAAACGCATATTTGAGGAATATGCCGCAGGAAAGCCGAAGCGCCAAATAATCGATGATCTGAACAGCGCCGGACTTCGTTACATCACAGGAAAGCCGTTTTCTATTTCTTCCGTTTCTCATATTCTTGCAAACCGCGCGTATATAGGCGAATATAAATGGGGCGCCTATGTTATCCCGGGTGGCATACCCCGAATAATCGACGACGATCTGTTCGCAAAGACACAGGAACGAACACGGCGTAACGCGCTTGGCGGCTCCGGCGTGAGAAAAAAGCTTTGTCCCGATCTGCCGATTGCCGATTTTGAGCTGTCTGAACACGCCTATTGCGGGTATTGCGGAAGCACGGTGCATGGCAAGAGCGGCACAAGTAAAACCGGCGCAATTTATTACTATTACGTCTGCAAATCCCGCAAGCATCATAAGCATTGCGAGCTGAAACCAAAACGCAAAGAGCTGCTTGAGGAGATCGTCAATGAAGCTTACAATGAGCTGCTTCAAAAATCAGAGTATCGCATAGCTGTGTCCCTGTACTGCTACAATCAATGCAGGGAGCAATACGCTGGCAACGATGCTTATATTGCATCACTTGAGGCTGAGCGTGAAACCTGCCGCAGAAAGCTCCAGAACATTATGAGAGCAATTGAGAACGGCGGGTATGCTTCAACGCTATCGGATAGGATTCGTGAGCTTGAAGCGCAGATACAGCAGCAGAGCGAGGCAATCTCAGCGGAGCAAGCAAGGCGTGAAAGCGGCCCTGAGTTCGGAACGATCCTGAAATACTTTGATTCAATCGTTGATAAAAAAGCGTATAAATGGGATCTGATAGACCGAGTAGTGATCTACAACGACAAGATAGTTCTGCTGTTCAAGTTCACATCCGATCCCCGTGAAATCCGCATAGAAGAGATGTCTGAAATGCTTGCAAACAGGAAGCGGATATTTGAAGTATTCGACAAAGGCTTGTTCTCCGAACATACACCGGAGCAAGAAGAGCAGCTTCGCAAAATGCTCAAAAGTATGCTCGAGGATGAAGAAGCTGCTGAAAACCACGATTTTTTCTGAGTTCGCCCGCCCTGCTTGGTCGAGTACCACAGAAAACGGTATCGCAAGATGCCGTTTTTTGCTATGATAAAAACAGATGCGCCGCTGCCAAAAGCTTCCGAAAAGGCCGCATAAACCGAAGCCACCCGTTGAGCATATCCGCACGAGGATATTTCAACGGGTGGTTTAAATTATCGGCGATTCATTTTTAAATGCCGGGCGCCGAAGCCTTTACGACTCAACGTTGAACAGGTTGCGCAGCTCGTTTACGATATTATCGCTGTCCGCCTTGATGCAGACGGCCTCGTTGATGCTCGAAAGCTCGTCGAGCTCGCCCGTGTTGCGGTAGTTATAAGCGATGGTGTAAACGGGCACGTCCATACCGTCCACAACGGGCTTTACGCGGCTGAGGCTCCAGCCGACGTTCTGATCGCCGTCCGTCAGAACGAAGAGGATGGGTCTGCACTCGGGAATGCTCTTTTTCGCTTCGGCGATCATCTGAAGCCCCGAGAGCACTGCATCATAGGTTGCGGTGCTGCCTGAAGCGCGCAGCGCCTTGACCTCGCCGGAGAAATACGCCCTCTGCTTATCGTCGAAGGGCTTGATGTCCAGATGCTTCACAACGTCGTCCGAATAGCTCACAAGGCCGATATAGCTGTCTGAGCTTATATAGGCGGAGCTTGCGATAAGCGAGCTTTTGAGCTCGGATATCGGAGTGCCGCTCATGGAACCCGAGGTGTCGGCAACGAACACGGCCACGGTGGGAATGCCGCCGTTCTTATTCTTCTTCCAGAGCGCCTGCGCCTCAAGATAGCCATTGCCGTCCAAGCCGGGCTCCTGACCTGCGTATTCGTTGTGGCGGTTGAAGCCCTTTTCGGTGCCGAGCTGCTGGTTCTCATTCCTCATGCAGTAGTCTATGAAGAGCTGTGCCGCCTCGCGCTTCTCCTCGCTTACGTACTCGAAGGTGAACACGGGATGGTCATGGCGGATGCCCTCGGGGATGTAGATATAGTTCGAGAGCGCCTTGGTGAGGATGTATGCCTGCTCCTCCATAACCATGGCATCGATAATGCCCTTTGCCGCCTTGTTGCGAAGCACAGCGGTGGTATACGCCACGGGGGGCGACTGGCGCTGGTACTCAAGCAGCTTATCCGAGGCGGTCTGCGAAAGCGGAT
>CADBGC010000046.1 GCA_902794055.1 uncultured Eubacteriales bacterium
ATCTCGGTGTCAGCTCCCATCAGCTCGATGATGCGAGCCGCGGCTTTTCCTACATGAGTGAGGCCAAGCTCGACATGAGAATGGACAGAAGCCAAAATATAAGTGCATTTGACGTCGTAAACACCTACCCAAAGTCGCAGCTGTATGATATAATAAAGTATTATGGGGAGGAGCGTTACGCTTCCCGCATTGCAGATGCGATCGACAAAGAAAGACAAGCCTCTCCCATCGACACGACTACCCGTTTGAGCGAGATCGTGAAGCGCGCAATGCCCGCTGCGGCAAGGCGCGAGAGCCAGCATCCCGCCAAGCGAACCTTCCAGGCAATTCGCATCGAAGTCAACGGCGAGCTCTCCGGGCTTGAAGAGGCCATAACGAACGCCGCAAGGTTTTTAAACCCAGGCGGCGTGATAGCGGTGATAACCTTCCATTCGCTCGAGGATCGCATAGTTAAAAGGGTTTTCAAAGCCCTTCAAGATCCCTGCACCTGCCCTCCAAGTGCTCCTATCTGCACCTGCGGCAAGGAAAGGGAGATCGAGATCATCACAAACAAACCGCTCACTGCAGCGGATACTGAGCTTGTGGCCAACCCGAGATCGCGCAGCGCAAAGCTGCGTGCGGCAAGAAAGCTCATTCGATAAATGCTCATAAATTCTTAGGGGGAAGAATAACATGGCTAAGAACACGGAATTAAACGCAGCCGCAAAGGGTAAGGAGCGCATCTATGCTCCCAGCAACGGCTCGCTTGCATACAGAACAGATTACGCATACCGCACCGCACAGCTTGCCCCCGCTCAAAAGCGCAGGCAGCAGAATGCGCAAAGCACCGAAAACCGCAGAAAGGCGGCTCGCAAGAGCCTCTCCCTCCGTGCGTTTTTAAAGCAAAACCGCTTTATGCCCAAGCTTTTCACGGTGGGCTGCGCAGCGGCGGTCGCGGCGGTGGCATTTTACACGGTGATCCGTTTCGCCGGTATCGCCGGTGTTCAGGCAAATATCAACGACTTAAACCGCCAAATCGAAAGCACCCGGAGCTCCATCGAGGGACTTTCATTCAGCGCACAGCCCGTTATAAACGCGGCTGAGTTCGCAGAGGCAGCCGGGCTCGTTCAAGCACAGCCCTGAAAATACGATATTAGCCGCGCCGCCGATCATTCCGTTTAACGATAATGAAAGGATGCTTTTTCCGAGCATAGGCGCGGAAATCGTTTTGCCCAATGAATATCCGATTGATCCCCGGGGGAAACAAGAAACCCCACAAAAAACATAAGCACAGCAGGGCGGAAAGCGCCTTTGATCCCGCGGCATCCTTTAAAAGAAGAGTGCCGTGGTTGCTTCTTATACTGATTTTACCGTTTGTCGTGCTGATCTGCCGCATATTTTACCTTCAGGTGATCCACCGCTCTTCGCTGCTTCAAAAGGCGCAGAGCCAGTGGCGCAGAACCACCCCCATCACCGCTTCGCGCGGCACTATAGTTGACGAAACGGGGCTGGAGCTCGCCGTAAACACCTCGGCATATCAGATCGTCGTTTGGCCGCAGGCGGCGAAGGATTCCGAGAAGCCGCGCATAGCGAGCGAGCTTTCCTTGCTTCTCGGCGTTGATGAAGAGAACCTGCTTTCAAAGCTCAAGAGCACCCGCATCAACGAATACGTTGTGAAGCGGCAGGTGGATAAGAGAGTTGCCGATTCAGTCAAGGAGCTTCGCCTTGGAAACGGCGTTGGCATTCTTTCCGATATTAAGCGCTATTATCCCTACGGCTCCCTGCTCTCGCAGACCATAGGCTTCACCACGGTTGACAGCGTTGGTCAGAGCGGGCTTGAAATGACACTCGACAAATATCTTACCGGCCGCGACGGCAAGTACATTGCCGAGACCGACCGCGCCGGAGCCCTTATTCCCGGCAGCGAGGAGGTCTACATCGAGCCAGAGGACGGCAGCAAGGTTCGCCTGACGGTTAATTCCTACTTCCAAAGCTATCTTGAAAACGCGCTCGAGGAGGCCGTTTCCGTAAACAACGCATCAAACGCACAGGGAATAATTCTCGACGTGACCACGGGCGCTATAAAGGCGATATCCACAAAGCCCGATTTTGATTTGAATTCCCCTCCGAGGAGCGATCTTGAGGCGCTCTCGGCGCTCTCAAAAAACAGAGTCGTGACCGATGCATACGAGCCCGGCTCCACCTTCAAAATACTGACTCTTGCGGCTGCGCTCGATTCGGGCAGCACTTCGCTATCTTCAAGCTTCTACTGCAACGGCGGTTACATCGTGAACGGTGAGCGCATAAAGTGTTGGAGGCATGCCGGGCACGGCAGCCAGAGCCTCACAGTGGCCACCGAGAACAGCTGCAACGTTTGCTTCATGCAGCTTGCCCTCTCCATGGGCTCCGAAAAGCTTTACGACTACCTCTATGCCTTCGGACTCGCCCAGAGCACCGGCAGCGGACTTCCCGGCGAATCAAGCGGCATAGTTACAAACAGAAAATACGTTAAGGACAACGATCTTGCGAGGATCGGCTTCGGGCAGAGCATCGCGGTCACACCCATCCAGCTCGCTTCGGCAGTCGCTGCGGCGGTAAACGGCGGCGAGCTGCACACCCCCTACGTGGTGGAGCAGATAGTTTCCCACGACGGCACCGTGCTTTACGAGATGGACACCGCGCCCGTTCGCAGGGTCATCAGCGAGGAGACCTCGCTCAAGGTTCGGCAGATACTCCAATCCGTTGTTGATAACGGCACCGGAAGAAACGCCAAGATCGAAGGCTATGCCGTTGGCGGCAAGACCGGCACGGCGCAGAAATACGATAAATA
The DNA here is from genome assembly GCA_902794055.1 of uncultured Eubacteriales bacterium. Classification (GTDB taxonomy): domain Bacteria; phylum Bacillota; class Clostridia; order Christensenellales; family CAG-138; genus PeH17. The sequence continues at coordinate 2,810 of CADBGC010000046.1, forward strand.
CGGCAGGGTTTCCCAGGGCAGCTATATCTGCTCCTTCATAGGCTTTGCACCGGCGGATGAACCGCGCTATCTCTGCCTGATACTCGTTGATGAGCCGCACGTCAGCTCCATCTTCGGCAGCACCGTTGCCGCTCCCTACGTTCGCAGAGTGCTTTCGGATATCCTCCAATACGCCAAGGTGCCGAGGAGCGATATAAACAGCGTTTCGGTCGAGCTGCCCAAGCTCACCGGCATGACGGCGAGCGAAGCTGCGGCGAAGCTTTCCGAGCTTGGACTCTACGGCATCTACGAATGCGATGAGCCCGTTACGCTCCAGGTCCCCGCCGCGGGTCAGAGCGTTCCCTACGGTTCGTCCGTGCTCCTGTATACGGGGCATGAGGGCGAGACCGCGGAAGCCGACGAGCCCTATTACGTTGAAATGCCAAATCTTATCGGCATGACTCCTCTTCAGGCCTACGACGCGCTCAAGCAGCTCGGACTGAAAATGAACGCCGAGCCCGCTGATCCCTATGGAGAGGTATATGCGCAGAGCATTTACGCCCGCCAGATGGTGGAATACGGCTCGACCGTAACGGTCTATTTCAAGGCCACCTCGCCCATCGTTACCTCCGCGCCCACTGCGGTGCCCACGGAGGCACCCACGGAGGTGCCTGCAGCGGCAGAGACGAGCGAGCAGCCTCAGCCTTAGACAGCGAAGCTCCCCTTCCCCGCCCCATTTCGGCAGGAAGCGGCAGCATTCATTTCCAATAAACACATCCCGCCTTCGGGGGAAGGAGACAAAAATGCGTATCAGCGCAATGACCGAGAATATAGAACATAATCTAATCGGAAACGATGCGGAGATCAGCGAGATCGCCTACGACTCAAGAAAGGTCAAACCGGGCAACCTGTTTTGCTGTATCAACGGCACCCATAAGGACGGGCACGAATATGCCGAAGCCGCCGTCAAGGCGGGCGCTGCGGCGCTGCTCGTTGAAAGGGAGCTGCCGTTCGACGTTCCGCAGATACTCGTTGAAAACTCCCGCGTTGCCATGGCAGAGATAGCCGAAAACTTCTTCGGTCATCCGCTCGACGGCATACCCGTGGTGGGTATAACCGGCACCAACGGCAAGACCACCACCACCTACATGATAAAGGCGATCTGCGAGAAGGTCGGCATGAAGGTGGGACTTATCGGAACCATCCGCAACCTCATCGGCGATCACATCATCCAAACCGAGCTCACCACTCCCGAGAGCGTTGAGCTGCAGCGCGTTTTCCGCATGATGAAGGATGCCGGAGTGGATATAGTTATAATGGAAGCAAGCTCCAGCGCGCTCGATCAGGACAGGGTGCACGGCATAGAGTTCGTGGTTGGCGGCTTCACCAATCTGACTCAGGATCACCTCGACTACCACAAAACCTTCGACAACTATCTCGAGGCAAAAAAGATAATGTTCAGGCGCAGCAAATTCGCCGTTATGAATGCGGACGATATCCACAGCGACATGCTGCTTGCCGGCTTGAACCTCCCCGCGATGCGCTACGGCGTTCGCACCAACACCGCCGATATCCGCGCAACGAATATTGATATTTGCCCCACCTACGTGGAGTTCGACATGATCTGCACCTTGGGAGTGCAGCATATAACGGTTCCCATACCCGGCCTGTTCAACGTTTTCAACGCGATGCTCGCCGCCGGAATCTGCATCAGGCTCGGCATAGGGCTTGATGATATCGCAGCTGGGCTTGCAAGCGTTGTGAGCGTTTCGGGCAGAATGGAAACGCTCCCCACCGAGGGCTTTAACTTCTCCGTCATCCTTGATTTTGCCCATACCCCCGACGGCCTTGAAAACCTGCTCACCTCGGTTCGCGAATTCGCCAAGGCTCGCATCATAACCGTTTTCGGCTGCGGCGGCGACCGCGACAACACCAAGCGCCCAATTATGGGCGAGACGGCGGCAAGGAATTCCGATCTTTGTGTCGTTACCTCCGATAACCCCCGCACCGAGGATCCGATGCGCATAATCAAGATGGTGCTTGAGGGCGTTGAAAGAACGAGCTGCGAGCACGTGGTGATCGAAAACCGGCGCGAAGCGATCAAATACGCGCTCAGCGTTGCCGAGAAGGACGATATAATCGTGCTTGCTGGCAAGGGTCACGAATACTATCAGGATATAAACGGCATCAAGTACCCGTTCGACGAAAAGGCGATCGTTGCGGAGCTGCTTGAAGAGATGCGCGGCTGAAGCCGAAAACGAGCCTCGGCGCATGGAAGTACCGTTCAATAAATAAACCAATACCCGTTAAGAGAGGTTTTACTCATGCAAAGGATGATCTTCGCTTTTCTCGAAGCGGCAGCGATAACGATGCTCATATCCCCCGCCTTCATTAAGATGCTTCGCCGTTTGAAATACGGTCAAGTGGAGCGCGAGGAGGGTCCCCACGCCAAATCCGCGAAGGAAGGCACTCCGACCATGGGCGGCATCATGTTCATCATCGGCATCATCGCCGCTGTGCTCATCTCAAGCAAGTACAATATCGCGCTTGAATACTCCATTCCCTCGCTGCTTATAATGATAGCGTTCGGGCTCGTGGGCTTCCTCGATGACTTCATCAAGGTCAAGTTCAAGCGCAATCTCGGTTTAAAGGCGTATCAGAAGATAATAGCGCAGTTTTTGCTTGCTTTCATCGTTGCCTTCTACGCCTACAAGAGCGGCAACATCGGCTCGAAGCTTTACAGCCCCATCTTCGGCGAGATCGAGCTCGGCTGGTTCTACGTTCCCTTCGTGATGTTCACCGTTATCGCGATCGTGAACAGCGCGAATCTCACCGACGGTCTTGACGGACTGCTCTCGGGCACTACCCTTATCTATTCCCTTGCGATGGGCGCGCTCTTCCTGTATTTCGCGAAGGCGTTTGCCGCCGATTTCATCAGCGACAAGCCCATCTTCACCGCTGCAAGCGACGGCATGCTCAACATGGGCATCTTCGCCTTTGCGGTCGCGGGCGGCTGCCTCGGCTTTTTGAAGAGCAACAGCTACCCCGCCAAGGTCTTTATGGGCGACACCGGCTCGATGGCGCTCGGCGGCGCGATGAGCGCAATGGTCATCTACAGCCGCTCCCCGTTCCTGTTCCTTTTGATGGGCTGCTGCATCGTTGCCTCCGCAGTGAGCGTGGTGCTGCAGGTGGGCTCCTTCAAGCTTCGCCACGGCAAGCGCATCTTCAAGATGGCGCCCCTGCACCATCATTTTGAGCTGCTCGGTCAGCCCGAGACCAAGATAGTTTCCGGCTACATGATAGTTACGGCGATCTGCTGCCTTGCGGCACTGGCGCTGTTTATGTAAATGAAACAACACCCCTGCCGGTTTTCCGGCGTTACCCCGAAAAAGACCGATCGGGGAAGGCATTTTGACCGCGATTCTTGTTGGCGCTTGGCGCGGTCGAGGCTTGGCATCGCCGAGGGTTTTGAGAGATAAGCATCGGCACATCCCTCAAGAGTCTCGGTTCCCCGATCGGTTTTTGAAAGACTCTTTTTTAAGCGCCCGCATTTTAACAAGGAGGATCTGAAGAATGGAAAGAGCCCCCAAGCAAAACGGAAAAACAGCCCTTATCGTGGGTATGGCGAAGAGCGGTATAGCCTCCGCCAAATTGCTTTATAAAAAGGGTTACAGAATAATAATAAACGATCTCAAGAGCGAGATAGAGGGCATCGACGAGGCGCTTGCCTCCATTCGCTATACCGATCTCCTCGGCGTTGCGCCCGAAGCCTTGCTCGACGAGGCCGATCTTATGATACTCTCCCCCGTTATTCCCATATTCAAGCCCTTCGTAAAGAGCGCGATCGCCAAGGGCATCGAGGTTATCGGAGAGATCGAGCTGGGCTACCGTTACTGCGACCGCAAAACGCGCTTTGTGTGCATCGGCGGAACGAACGGCAAAACCACCACCACTGCGCTCACAGGCAAGATATTCGAGGCGCATCACGCATCCGTGGGCGGCAGAAGCTTCACCCTCGGCAATATCGGCATACCGATAACCGAGCATGCGCTTGAGACCCGAGCAGGCGACACCGTTGTGGCGGAGACCGCCTCGCTCCAGCTTGAGAGCATAGTGGACTTCCATGCAAACGCCGCGGGACTTTTGAACATTACCGAGGATCATCTCAACCGCTTCGGCAGCATGGAGGCCTATATCGCCGCCAAGATGCGCATGTTTGAGAATCAGACCGAAAAGGATTTCGCCGTTCTGAACGCGGACGATCCCATAGTCGCCGCCGCCGAAACGAGGGCGAAAAAGCTGTTCTTCTCCCGTCTTCACGAGGTTGAAAACGGCGCTTTCGTAAGGGACGGCATGATCGTTTTCCGCATGGACGGCGAGGAGACCGAGCTCATTCCCGCAGACGAGCTCGGCATCATCGGCGCTCACAACCTTGAAAACGCGCTCTGCGCCGTATGCCTCTCGCTTTCGATGGGCGTTGCCCCCGAGACCGTTTGCGAAGTTCTTCGCTCCTTCAAGGGCGTTGAGCACCGCATCGAATACACGAGGGAGTTCATGGGCGTTACCTTCTACAACGATTCCAAGGGCACGAACCCCGAATCCACCGTCAAGGCCGTTGAAGCCATGACAAAGCCCACCGTGCTCATACTCGGCACCGGCAACTACGATAAAAACAGCGACTATCGCCCCGTTTTCCGCGCTTTCAACGGCAGGATAAAGGCTGTTGTCGTGAACGGCTCGAACACCGAAGCCATCCTGAAGGCGGCTGCGGACGAGGGCTATGAAAACATCCACGCCTGCCCCGACGATTTCAGAGAGATCATCTATTCGGCATTCTCCTACGCCGAGCCCGGGGACGCGGTGCTGCTCTCCCCCGCCTGCGCAAGCTGGGGCATGTTTGACAATTTCGAGCAGCGCGGCGACGTTTTCAAGCAGATCGTCAACGAGATGAAGGAAGACGACAAAAATCTTTGAGCCTATTGCGCGGGGAAACGGTAATGCGTTTCCCCTGCGCATCATATGATTGCCAAAACAGGGCAAGGAGAGCTTTTTTTCGATGGAGAGCAACGTAACACCGATCAAGTTTCGCAACACAGCGAACAGGCGGCGCCGCGATAATGCGGCGCCTTCGAAGCAGGGAATGGATTTTCTGCTTTTTTTCGCCGTTTGTGCTATCTCGCTTTTCGGCATCGTGATGCTGTTTTCGGCAAGCTATTATAAGGCGCTTTCGGAAACCGGCAACGTTATGAGCATAGTTCGCAATCAGATCGGCTACCTTGTTGCGGGCATACTGATAATGTTTTTTGTTTCCCATTTCAACTACAATATCCTGCGAAAGAAGTGGCTGCTGATAACCGCTTATCTCGTCATGCTCGGACTTCTTGCCGCAACGCTCCTATGGGGCCGCACGGTGCTCGGCGCAAGGCGCTGGATCTATATCGCAGGCATCGGTATGCAGCCTTCGGAGCTTGTTAAATTCATTCTCGTTGTTTGCATGGCCTATTATATAAGCACCTATCCCAAGCGGATAGGCACGCTCAAGGGCTTCAGCTTCCTCATCGCAATGGCGCTGCCGCCCATTGTGCTGATTTACTTCCAGCCCAATATGTCCATGATAATCATTATAGTGGCGCTCACCGCCGTTATGGTATTTTTAGGCGGCGCACCGTGGAAATATCTCGGCTCGGTTGCCGGTATAGGTGTTGCCGGAATAGGCGTTCTTACGTTCGTTGCCGGCTACAGAACGGACAGAATCACGGCCTGGATCGATCCATGGAAGGATCCCTCCGGCAAGGCGTATCAGGTGATCCAGTCCATGTATGCCTTTGCAAACGGCGGTTTTCTCGGTCAGGGCTTCAACAACAGCCGTCAAAAGCTGCTGTTTCTTCCCGAAATGGAAAACGACTACATCCTCGCCATAATAGCTGAGGAGCTCGGCTTCGTGTGCGTTGCGCTGCTGCTTGCCGCATACGCTTTCGTTATCTACCGCGGCATTAGGATAGCTCTTTCGGTCAAGGACCGCTTTGGCTCCCTCACCGCATTCGGAATAACCTGCGCGATAGCATTTCAGGTTATTGTAAACGTTGGCGTGGTAACAAACGCCTTCCCTTCCACGGGTCAGTCGCTGCCCTTCATCAGCGCAGGCGGCTCGTCCCTGCTGGTGTTCATGGGGGCTATCGGCGTGCTTTTGAGCATTTCGAGAAATATGAAAACCTCCAAAACGCCTGCTATCAAAGCGACCGACAACTGATGCGCGATGCGCATTTACCAATGAATCAGACGGTGGATCAATACGATGGACAAGCTTAACGATACTCAAAAGAACAGGGAACGCATAAAAAGCGGCATTACAAGCCGCCGCAAGAGCGGCGAGCACATACGCGATCTGCACAAAAAGGGCAGGCGCAATGCATCGTTTCCGTCCGTCGATCCGAAATTTGAGATGGATCCCATTCTGAAACAAGAGGACGGCGGCTCGAGCGATGCTCAGCCCTCCTCCGCCCTGCCCGAAACCGATGCGGCGAGCAGCACGACCTCAAAACGCGGCTCGAAAAGAGATGGAAGCTCCAAGCACACCAAAAAAGCGCGAAAGCTGGATACCTCCGGCGTTGAGGATGCGCGCGGAATAAGCCACGAGCAGCGCAGGCGCAGGCAGACGAGACGAGATCTTATGAAGGTGCTCTGTGTGCTGCTTTGCATCATTATGCTTTTCGCGGCGGCAGCCCTTATCAAACGCTATACGACCGTTAAAACCATCACCGTTTCGGGCTCGCGGCTGTACGGGGAAGCCCAGGTCCTGAGCATCGCCGGCATAAGCACCGGCCAAAGCATCTTCAAGATCGATGAAAGCGAGCTGCGCAGCGCCATCGATTCCATACCGAGCGTTCACACCAAATCCATCAGAAAGGTTTATCCAAACAAGATCGAGATACAGGTTGAGGACGTTTTTGCACGCGCATACATCCCCGGCGCGAACGGCAAATACACCGTCATCAGCGCCGATGGCTACGTTTTAAGCATAGTGGACGAGCCCGAAGAAGGGCTGCTTGAGGTCCGCGGCCTCGCGGGCTACGGCTTCTCCCCCGCCGCCTATATCGACGACAGCGCCCACAATATCCGCACCGTTGGTGCGCTCAAGCTCATAAAGGCCATCGACGAGCGCGGCTACTCGGACTGCGTTCGCTACATAGACCTCTCGGGAGCGGTCTATACCCGCATTGGCTTGGACTACGGCTACATTGCCGTGCTCGGTGCCGTTACGGCTGCGCCCGACTGCATCGATATTGCGATCAGCGCATACGAGCGTTTCCTGCCCGTTTACCCGAACGGCGGCACTATAAACGTTTTCAGCGGCTCGAGTATCGTGGACTTCACGCCGAACGCACCGTGATCCGCACCATCTTTATGCAAAAGCCCGACACGGCACCGTGCGGTTCAAAAGCCTATAAAACGAAAAATTTGCGATTTCTTTTAGTTTGTATACCATTTGCTATTGCGCACGGCAAAGCTGCTATGGTATAATGAAAATGTATATGCTTGGCGGTATTCCGCCGTTATGATGCATTGCCCGCGCGAGTTATTTGATTCGTGCGCGGAAACAAACCCACTCCATCGACGGAAGTTTACCAATGAAACGCAGTTTTGTGATCGACATCGGCTCGAGCAAGGTCTCCTTTCTGGATGCCTCGGCTTCGGGCGGAGCACTCGTTATAAACAGGTTCGAGACCTGCCCCTATGCGGGTTACTCCCTCGGCCGCCTGCCGAATGCAGCCTCCCTCTCGGAGGCTGTGGACGAGCTGCTTTCAATGGTTTCCCAAAGATTCGAGCTTCGTGCGCGCACCGTTTCTGTCGGCATTCCTGCTCCGTTCATCGAGAGCCTTTTGACCTTTCACGAGGTCAAAACGCCCTCCGGCAGAGTTACGGAAAACGATCTTGACTACCTGATCGAGTGCGCCGAGGATGTCGACACACCTTCGGGCTTCGTGCTTATGCACACAACGCCCTATGAATACGCCGTAAACGGGCTTTGCTGCGGCGGCTCGCCCATCGGGCTGCATTCCACCAAGCTTTCCGCCGGCTTTTGCCATGCCGTTGCGGATGAGCGCCTCGTTTCGCTCATTTCGGAAGCCGTGGATTCCGCAGGATGGCGCATGGGCTCGCTTATTTCAAGCCCAATGGCCTGCGCATCATTCACCATTCCGTTCAATGCAAGGCTCAGCGGCGCGGTTTTGATCGACTGCGGCGCATCGCATTGCGACGTTTCCGCCATCAAGGGAAACGCGGTTCTTCGCACTGAGTCCTTCGGTATAGGCGGAGCGCATTTTGCAAACGATATTGCATACGGCTTCGACCTCTCCCCCGCCGTTGCCGATGAGCTGAAGCGCGCATACAGCTTCGGTCTCGACTATTCAGGCTCATCCGAGCCCGTGCGGGTTCAGTCCGACCCATCGCTTTTGATAGATCCCGGCGATCTTCAGCTCATAGTCGAAGCCCGCGCCGATGAATTTGCGGACAGGCTCATCTATGCGCTCGACTCCTTCAGCGGAGTTATCCCCGCCGGAGCGCCCGTGTATCTCGTGGGCGGCGGTCTGTCGGATATGCGCGGCTGCATCGACTTTCTTTCAAAGCGAACCGGCAGAAGCATCATCGCAAACGCCCCTAAAGCGGGAAGACTGAGCGGAGTGCGCCATGCGCCCACCCTTTCGCTCGCGCATTTCATGCTGTATGACGGCGATATCGACGAGCGCGGCTACAGCGCTCTTGAGTCGGGAGCGAATCGCATTCTCGGCGGTGTAAAGGAGTTTTTCAATATGGGCGCCATCGCCCGAAAGAATAAAGATTAATCCATACGAATACTCAAAGGAGGTATTTTACCTATGGCATTTGAAATCGAACTTGATAACGACCGCGGCAACGTTGCCCAGCTCAAGGTCGTCGGCGTCGGCGGCGCGGGCGGCAATGCAGTCAACCGAATGGTTGACTTCGGCGTTCGCGGCGTGGAATTTATCGCCGTCAACACCGACAAGCAGGCGCTGAATACCTCCAACGCCGACGTGCGCATCCAGATCGGCGAAAAGGTCACCAAGGGTCTCGGCGCGGGCTCCAAGCCCGAGGTCGGCAAGGCTGCAGCCGAAGAGAGCATCAAGGATATTGAAGAATCGCTTCGCGGCGCTGATCTCGTTTTCGTTACCGCGGGCATGGGCGGCGGCACCGGCACCGGCGCTGCTCCCATCGTTGCCAAGAAGGCAAAGGATCTCGGCATCCTCACTGTCGGCGTTGTGACCAAGCCCTTCAATTTTGAAGGCCGTCCCCGCATGAAGAACGCGATCGACGGTATCCGCGAGCTTCGCGATGTTGTGGATACGCTCATAGTTATCCCCAACCAGAGGCTGCTTGCCATCGTTGGCAAGGCTCCCGTTGAAGAAGCGCTGCGCACCGCGGACGACGTGCTCCGTCAGGGCGTTCAGGGCATAAGCGACATCATCACCAACCCCACCATGATAAACAGCGACTTTGCGGACGTTCGCACCATCCTTGCCGAAAAGGGCATGGCGCACATGGGCCTCGGAACCGCGAAGGGCGACGATCGCTGCGCCGAAGCCGCTCGTCAGGCCGTTGCGAGCCCCCTGCTTGAGACCACCATCGACGGCGCTAAGGGCGTTCTTATCAACATCGTCGGCGACAGCTCCCTCAGCATGCTCGAGATCGACGAAGCGGTTTCCCTCGTTCAGGATGCCGCCGATCCCGATGCAAGCATCATCTTCTCGATGGGCACCGATGAAAGTCTCGAAGACACCGTGCGCGTTACCGTTATCGCAACGGGCTTTGAGTGGCCCGATGAGTTCAACGAGGTTGGCCACCACGTCAACAATCGCGTTTCCGGCATGATCCGCAGCGGCGAGACCGTTCGCCGTGAAGAGCGCGGCGGCCTCGGCATGCGTTCCGAGAATCCCGCACACTCAAGGGGAATTCGCGGAAACGAGTATCAGCACGAGCCCGAGCGCCCCGTTAGGCAGGAGAGAGCCGACAGATTCGAGAACGATTCCGCATACTCCTCCCCCATCGGCGGAAGGCGTGAGGAAGGCTCCTCGATCCAGAACAGGCGCACCATCAGCGACGATCGCCGCACCCTCGGCGATGACAGGCGCGAACAGAACGATCGCGGCGGCCTTGAGATCCCCGCTTTCCTGCGCAGGAATAAGAACAACAGAAACTGAGCCGAGCAAGGCTGTACGGAGCGGCAAAGCCGCTCCGTTTTGATAATAAAGCTGAAAACCATGCCCGAATTCATACATGATAACCAGTCCATATTTTACGAGCTTGTGAATCCAAGCCGGTTCTCCGAGCGCACCCCCATTCTCATGCTGCACGGCAACGGCGAGGATTTGGAAATATTCAAGGACGTGCTGCTTCTGCTGCTGCAAGCCAAAAGCTTCGTGCTTATGGACTCAAGGCTTCACGGGCAGTCGCACCCGCTTGAAAACGGCAGCAGGCGCTTGAGCTATGAGGCCATTGCATCGGATGCACTTGCGCTGATGGAGCATCTTCATATAGGCGAATACGACGTTATCGGCTATTCCGACGGCGGTATAGCGGCGCTTATGATGGCGATGCGCTCAAAGAGAATCCGCAGGATCATGACCATCGGCGCGAACACCGACCCGAGCGGACTTAC
>CADBGC010000047.1 GCA_902794055.1 uncultured Eubacteriales bacterium
CGAGCAGGGTGCGCATATCGAAAAAATTACCGTGTATGGCAGTGAATTTCGAGTTATCGCCAAATCTTTTTCCTGCTTCTTCGATAGCTTCGTCATCGCGGTCGATGCCGAAAAGTCTGCTTCCCTCGGGAAGAAGGGAGAGTATTCCCGCGCTGTGACCGCCGCCGCCGAGGGTGCCGTCAACAAAAACACCGCCGCGTTCGGGGTTTAAAAGCTCGAGTGCTTCGCCGAGCATTATCGGAACGTGATACGTGCTCTGCATAGCGTTCAGTCGGAGACGGGGGAGGGTCTTAACTCGCGCTGCTTTTCATAGGCCGATGCATCGTTGGAGAATTCAACAACGCCATAGCCTTCGATGGACTGCGCGTAGCGCTCGGGATCCCAGATCTCAACATGGTCGCCCACGCCGAAAAGCATTATTTCGCCGCCGAGCCCCGCATACTTGATGAGATGCTGCGGGATCAAAAGGCGGTCGCTCTTGTCAAGGTTGACATCCTCTGCATTGGAGAGGATGAATCGCTTGGCTCTGCCGAATGCACTGTCGTACATCGAGGAGCCTGCGATGCCGCCATAGGTCTTTTCAAAAACATCAAGGTTCATAAGCTGAAGATACTTATCATCCGCCCTGTTGCTCAAACCGTACATGACGACAAGATTCTCGGAAAGCTCGCTGCGCCAGCGGACGGGCACGGTGATCCTGCCCTTTGCATCAACGGTGTTTCTGCTGGAACCCTTGAACATGTCGTGCCCTCCTTTCGCGCAATATTGGGGCTAAATCCCCACTTTTACTATCCTCAAGCCCCATTATAGCACACTCAAACCCACTTTGCAACACTTTTACCCACCGAGCATTAAAAAAATTTAGTTTTTTTATTAAACTGTTGATTTGAAGTGCATAAATTGATAAGATAGCCGTATCGGCATGAGCCGAGCCCGCAGCGGCTCCGCGATATCATGCCGAAAACAGCATTGATAAACACGGAGAACAAGCAAATGAAGCTGATACTTGCAAGCGCATCGCAGAGGCGGCGCGAGCTGCTTGAAATGTGCGGCTACGACTTCGAGATAGAGGTGTCGAGGTCGGATGAGCACATCGACGAATCCGATCCGAAAAGCTTTGTTTCAAAGCTTGCCGAAGCGAAGGCGGCGGAGGTGTTCGAGCGCCTTTATTCGGCTCGCTGTACGCAGGGCGGCGCATGCGCAAAGAGCGGCATAGTCGTGCTCGGATCAGACACTATAGTATACCATAATGGAAGCATAATTGGCAAGCCCTCGGATGAAAAAGATGCGAGGAGCATCCTTGCGGAGCTTTCGGGCAAAACGCACGAGGTCTATACGGGCGTTGCGGTCATTACCGCTGAAAAGCGCCTCGTTGAATGCGATATAACGCGCGTTACCTTTGCGCAGCTGAGCGAGGAGGAAATCGAAAATTACGTTGCCTCGGGCGAACCGATGGATAAGGCGGGTGCCTACGGCATTCAGGGACCCTTCGGAATGTTCGTTCGGAAGGTGGAGGGAAACTATTTCACCGTCATAGGGCTGCCGCTGCCAAGAGCGTATAGAATGCTCAAAAGCGTTGGTGTGCTGCCGCGAAGCTTTCGCTGAAGCGCATAAGCGCGGAATAAGGAATTAATACCGACCTTCGGAATACTCTTTTTTATGAGTGCTTCGGAGGTTTATTATGTTTAAAGCTTGCATTGGAGTCGATCTCGGCTCAAAAAACACAAGGCTGGCGCTGCGCGGCGGCATCGTGAGCGAGCCATCGCTTGTTTCGATGGCGGCATGCGAAAGGCATGTGCGCTCCGTTGGAAGATGCGCCGAATTTGCGGAATACGGAAGGGTCGCGCCAATAAAAAATGGCTGCTGCGTGAACTCAAGGCTGCTCGCAGAGCTGCTTTCGGAGCTTATAAAAAAGTATGGCGGCAGAAGGGGATCGCCGCGAAATACGGAGCTTTTTATCGCTCTTAATAGAACCATGCCGCTTCAAAGGCTGCGCGCGTTTGAAAAGGCGGCCGAGGCGGCGTGCTTTCGCGGAGTTCGCATTCTGTCGCGCTCGCTCATGGGCATGCTCGGGGCGGGCGAGGAGCTTGGAGCAAGCAGGGCGAAGCTGCTCGTGGATATCGGAGCGCAGAGCATTTGCTGCGCCGCTGTATGCGCGGGCGGGATAATAGTAGAGTGCTGCGAGAGCTTCGGAAGCGAGCTTGCAGAGCGGGCGATACAAAACTATTTCGCCTCGGTGCATAGGGTGCGCATCGGGGCGCGCACGGCGGAGCTTATGAAGATGAACCTCGATCGGCTCGGCTTTACGGTGGATGGGCGCTCACTGGGCGATGGGCTTCCCCGCGCCGTGGATGCGAATGCGGACGATATCCGCGCCGCTGCGCTCGGCGGAATGAAATGCATCGTATCCTTCGCGGCGGATATGATAAGGCTGCTTCCTGCCGAGGCCTGCGCGGATCTTGTGGATTCGGGCGTTACTTTGATCGGCGGGGGAGCGAAAATGCACGGTATCGGCGAGCTTTTTGAAAAGGAGCTAAAAATAAAAGTGCGGGTCGCCGAAAACGCCGAAATCGCGGTTGCTGAAGGCATGAGAAGGTATCTTTTTGAACAGAAGGAGCGGTCGAGCCCGATAATGAACGAGTATGCGCGTTTCCTTCCCGCGCAAGGCTCGCCTTCGACGGAATACGCGGAGGCGATCGCGGATGCTTAGGGGCGGGGCGCGAAAAGCGCAAAAAAACGAAAAATCGCTTAGGGACTTTTCTTCTGCAACAGTCCATGCTATAATTATAATGGATATTTAGGCGGTGAGTATAAGCGCATCCGGAACGGATCAAACCAAACAATGCTCCGCCGCCCGAAAAAACAAAAGCATCGGAGAAACTAAAATGGCAGTCAGAAACATATTCAAGGACGATGCGAGCTGCTTATACAAAAAGGCTCGACCCGTCGAAAAATTCGATAAAAGGCTCCACGATCTGCTCGACGACATGGCGCAGACCATGTACGCCGCGGAGGGCGTGGGGCTTGCCGCGCCCCAGGTGGGGATCCTGCGCCGCATCTTCGTTATGGACTGCGGCGACGGGCTGATCGAGGCGATAAATCCCGAAATAATCGAAACGAGCGGCGAGCAGGGCGGCATGGAGGGCTGCCTATCCTTCCCGAACCGCTCGGGCTACGTTGTGCGCCCCGATAAAGTCGTGTTCAGAGCCTATAACCGCGATGGCGAGCTGATGGAATACGAATGCGAAGGGCTGCATGCACGCTGCGTCATGCATGAAAACGATCATCTCGACGGGCACGTTTATCTTGAAAAGGTGACAGAGCCGCCCGAGGGCTTCACCGAGGAAACGGATGAGGATTACGAAGAGGACGGGGAAGAATGAGGATAGCCTTTTTGGGAACGCCCGAATTCGCCGTTCCATCATTGAGAATGCTCGTTGAAAACGGGCATGAGATAGCAGTATTCACTCAGCCGGACAGGCCCAAGGACAGGGGCAAATCCCTCGCCATGCCCGAGGTGAAGGTGTTTGCGCTCGAGGCGGGGCTGCCCGTTTACCAATTTGAAAGGATACGCTCCGAGGAGGGGCTCAAGGCGCTTTCGGACTTCGCACCCGAGCTGATGGTGACCGCGGCATTCGGTCAGCTTCTTTCAAAGGAGAATCTTTCCGTGCCGAAATACGGCTGCATAAACGTTCACGGCAGCATACTGCCCAAGTATCGCGGCGCATCGCCCATACAGAGCGCGATAATCGCGGGCGAGAAGGTAACGGGCTGCACCACCATGCTGACCGATATCGGCATGGACACGGGAGATATACTGCTATATAAGGAAGTAGAAATAGGCGAGGATGAGACCTACGGCGAGCTGTACGCCCGCCTTGCCGTGCTCGGAGCGGAGCTTCTTGCGGATACGATAGCCGCACTTGAAAACGGAACGCTCATGCGCACGCCGCAGAACGGCGAGCAAGCCACGCACTGCAAAACCATTAAAAAGAGCGAGGCGCAGATCGACTTTGCGCTCCCGTCGCAGAGAATACACGACCTTGTTCGCGGAATGGATCCTTCGCCGATCGCATACGCAAAATGCGGCGGCGAGAATATCAAGATCTTCAAAACCAAGCCCTTGAGCGAGGCTTCGCCGCTCTTTGATGAAGCAAAAGCGGCGGGGGAGAACGCCGCTATGGGCGAATGCGTTATCGCAAGCTCCAAGAAGGGGCTGGTCGTTAAAACGGGCGACGGCTATATCGAGATAAGGGAGCTTCAGTTCCCGAACGCCAAGCGAATGGATGCAAAAGCCGCGCTGAACGGCAAAAAGCTGCTCGGCGTTGTGTTCGATGCACCCGAAAAGGCATGAGCGGCACATTTGAAAACGAAATAAAGAGGGGAAACACCGAAAAGGGCGTTCGGCGCATTGCGTATGAGGTCATCAAGGATGTGACCGCAAACGATGCCTATGCAAACCTTGCTCTCAAGGAAGCCTTGAACGGCGCGGAGCAGAGGCGAGCTTCGAGCGTGACCGCTCTTGTGTATACGGTGCTTGAGAATGCCTCGTATGCCGATTATCTTATCGCGCATTACGCCAAGGGCAGGGTGCAGGGCAGCATAAGAAATATTCTGCGAATAGGCATAACCGAGCTTCTTTTCATGGATGCGCCCGACCACGCCGCCGTGAACGGCGCGGCGGAGCTGACGCGCGATATAGGCAAGGCGAAGCTCTGCGGCTTTGTGAACGGCGTGCTTCGCGCTATCGCTCGTGATAATGCCGAAAACAGGCTCTTTCCGCTTCCCAAGGACCCTGCGGAGCGGCTCAGCGCGCGCTACGGTATCCCAAAGGGGCTTACGGGCGAATACGTCAATGCTCTCGGACTCGATTTTGCGCAGGACATGCTCTGCTCACGGGTGCATGAATTGACCGTGCGCGCACAGTATCCGTTCACGACCGATGCGCTCAAAGCCGAGCTGGAAAAGCAGGGTATAGCCTTTTCTCTTGGAAAATACGATAAAAACGCGCTCGTGCTCGATGGCGGCATAAACGTCGCGGAGCTGCCCCTATTTAAGGAAGGAAAGCTTGCCGTGCAGAGCGAGAGCGCGATGCTGTGCGTTCGCGCCTGCCGCGTGAGCGAGGGAATGAGCGTGCTCGATACCTGCGCCGCTCCCGGCGGAAAGAGCGCGTATCTTGCAAGCCTTATGAGAAACACGGGCTCGATCACCGCGTGGGAGGTGCATGAGCATCGCACCGAGCTTTTGCGGGCAACGCTCGACAGGCTCGGCGCAGAAAACTGCGTTTGCAAAACCGTTGATGCGGTATATGCGCAGGGCGGCGAAAAATACGATATCGTGCTTTGCGACGCACCCTGCTCGGGGCTCGGCGGCGGAGGCAAGCCGGACGCGCTGATACGGCGCACGGATGAAGGCATTGCGGAGCTTGCCGATATCCAGCTCAAGATTCTTTTGAACGCCGCAAATTTCGTTAAGGACGGCGGCGCGCTCGTGTACTCCACCTGCACCGTTTCAAGGCGCGAAAACGAGGGTAATATCGAGCGCTTCCTTGAAAAGCGCCCCGATTTCTCGCCGGAAAGCCTTGCTTGGCTTTTGAGGGGCGAAGGCGGCGGAGCGGGTGAAAATGAAAATGCAGCGTTCAGCGAAAAACGGGGCAGGCTCGGCATCCAGCTCTTCCCGAATATCGACGGCATGGACGGCTTTTATATTGCAAGACTGATAAAAACGGAAGCGAACCATAAATGATCGAACTTTTATCAATAGAAAAACAGGAGCTCGAAGCGCTTCTTTCGGAGTGGAAGGAGCCGCGTTTTCGCGCCGCGCAAATAATGGACTGGCTCAAAAAGGGCGTTCGCCCCGAGCAGATGGGCAATATCCCGAAGGGGCTGCGCGAAAAGCTTTCGGCGCTCCCGTTCGGCGGCGTGAAGCTCATCGAAACGCTGTATTCCAAAAAGGACGATACCGCCAAGATGCTCTATGAGCTTGAGGACGGTAATATAGTCGAATGCGTTTTGATGCGCTACAGCTACGGCAACACGCTCTGCATATCCACCCAGGCGGGCTGCAGGATGGGCTGCGCGTTCTGCGCTTCCACCTTGAACGGCAGGGTGCGCGACCTCACCGCGGGCGAGATGCTTTCCGAGGTGCTTGAAACCGAAAAGAATTTCGAGCACGGTGAGGATAGAAAGCGTACGGTCACAAATATCGTTATGATGGGCAGCGGAGAGCCGCTCGACAATTATGAGAATACAGTCCGTTTTCTCAGAAGGGCAACTGCGGAGGACGGGCTGAGGATAAGCCCGCGCAATATCTCGCTCTCGACCTGCGGCATAGTGCCGAGGATAATGAGCCTCATCGACGACGCGCCGCATATTACGCTCTGCATCTCGCTGCACGCGCCCAATAACGAGATAAGGGACAGGCTCATGCCCATAAATTCAAAATGGCGCATGGAGGAGCTGCTTCCCGCGGCGAAGGCTTATGCGGATGCAACGGGCAGAAGGGTCATCTTCGAGTATGCGCTCGTTGATAAGGTGAACTCATCCGAGGAATGTGCCAAGGAGCTTGCTTCAAGGCTTCGCGGCATAAACTGCCATGTGAACCTGATCCCGCTGAACTCGGTCAAAGAGCGCGCGCTCAACGGCGTTTCAAGAGAATATGCACATTCCTTCGAGGGGTATTTAAATAAGCGCGGCATTTCCGCCACAGTGCGCCGCGAGCTCGGAACGGACATAGAGGGCGCATGCGGACAGCTTCGAAACAGGCGCATAAGCGAAAGAAATACGAATTCGCAAAATAAAGGCAACACGGAGAACTGCTGATGATATACGCACACAGAACCGATATAGGCCGAAGACAGTCCAATCAGGATTTCTTTCACGTGCCGGATGAAAACGAAAAACAAATCGCGATAGTTGCAGACGGAATGGGCGGCCACAGAGCCGGCGACATTGCAAGCAGAAAGGCGATAGAGGCTATATTGGACTTTGCCGATGCAAGCCGCGAGGAGCCTTCCGCGCAGTTTCTTTCGCAGGCGATATCGATTGCAAACAGATGCATCTTCGATATTGCCAATAAGGAAGGCGACTGCATGGGCATGGGCACCACGGTCGTTATGGCGTATATCGAGGCCGAAAGATTCATCTATGCAAACGTTGGCGACAGCAGGCTGTATCATTTCGACGGCGAAGCGCTGAAGCTTATAACGCGCGATCATTCGCTCGTGGAGGAGCTCGTTCGCTCCGGTGTTATCACGAGGCGGCAGGCGGAGGTGCATCCGCAGCGAAACATCCTCACAAGGGCGGTCGGCACGGCAAGATTCATTAAAGCCGATACTGGCAGCGTGCGCTGGAAGCGCGGCGATGTAATCATGCTTTGCAGCGACGGTCTGCACGGCAGCGTTTCGCTCAAGGAGATGGAGAGCATAATCGCATCAAGCGCCGATCTGCTCGAAGCCTGCGACGAGCTCACCGAGACCGCACTTGAAAACGGCTCGAACGACAATATCACCGTTGTGTTGGTGAAAAATACGGGAGGTGCGCTATGATAGGCAGATTGCTTTCCGAAAGATACAGAATAGAGGCCGAGATCGCAAACGGCGGCATGGCCGAGGTCTATCGTGCATTCGATGAAGCAGAGCAGCGCGAGGTTGCGATAAAGCTTATTAAGAAGGAATTCTGTGAGGACAGGGAGTATATAAGAAGATTCGAGCGAGAGGTAAACGCCGTTTTGTCGCTCGATCATCCGAATATCGTCCGCGCCTACGATTTCGGCGTTTGTGACGGGCGGCACTACCTCGTTATGGAGCTGGTAGAGGGGCACACGCTCAAGGATCTGCTCGAAACCAAGGGTCAGCTCAGCCAAAGGCGCGCCTGCTATATCGCCTGCAAGGTGCTCGACGCGCTCTCGTGCGCCCATGAAAACGGCTACGTTCATAGGGACGTTAAACCACAAAATGTACTTATTTCAAACAATAATAAGGATATCAAGCTGACGGATTTCGGCATAGCGAAATCAAGGCAGAGGGTAACGAACACCTTCGACAGCACCAAGATAATCGGCTCGGTGGAGTATATGTCGCCCGAGCAGGTGAACGGCGAGGCTGTTACCGAAAAAAGCGATCTATACTCGGTCGGCATCATGCTTCACGAGATGCTCACGGGCAAACCGCCCTTCGACGGCGATCTTGCGGTCAATATCGCGATGCAGCACATAAAGCAGCCGGTAAAGCCACCGCGTGAGATCGATCCGAGGATCTCACGCGCTTTGAGCGACGTTGTTTTGAAGGCGACCGCGAAGGACAGAGGCGCGCGCTACGACAGCGCAAAAGAAATGAAGAGGGACGTTCTGCGCGCCCTCAAGCAGCCCAACGGAAGGTTTGCGCGCATCAAAAGGGCGGAGCGGAATCGTTACGATGGCGACATGGTGGAGGAGGACGAAAACAGAAGCTCCAAGCTCAAAACGGGGCTCATCCTCGGCGCTGCTGGGCTCGTGCTTGCGCTTATCGCGGCGATGTTCTTCTCATGGCTCAAGCTGTGGAACGGAGACAGCGACAAGAAGCTTTCCAAGGTTCCGGACGTGCTCGGAAGAAGCGCTCAGAGCGCCAAAAGACTGCTTCAAAACAGGGAATTCAAGATCAAGCTTGCCGGTACCATGACGGATTCGGAATACGACGCGGGCACCGTTTGCAAGCAGATACCTTCGGCGGGAACGGCGTTTGAGATAGGCTCGGAGGTCGAGGTCTGGATATCGAGCGGCACCGAAACGGTCAGCATGCCGAATCTTGTGGGCAAAAGCTTCGAGGATGCCGCGCTGCTGCTGGATGCATACGGCATCGCAATTGAAGCCATCAGCTTCGATGCGAGCGTAAGCAGCGAGGGCAGCGTGCTCTGGCAGTCCATCCCCGAGGGCACGGAGCTTGTGAAGGGCGACGAGAGCATAAGCATCGAGATAAGCGGCGCCAAGGAGACCACGCTCGTTCCGATGCCCGATCTTTCAAAGTATAAAACCACGAAGCGCATTGCGGACGTTCTTCGCATCTACGGCTTCGAGGACTTCATCTTCAGCTTCGGCAAAAGCAAGGGCGGCTCAAGCCCCGAGCTGACGGTCATGGCTCAGCTTCCCACGGCGGGAAGGATGGTGCTTCCGGGCAATATCCGCGTTGAAGTTACGCTTTCGCCCGAATGTATCAAGGCGTTTTCGGACGTTGAATTCTCCATCCCCGCAAGCCAAACGGGCGGTGAGCTTAGGGTCACCCTGCTTTCGGAGAACGGCGAATTCCTGCTTCGCGAGGAGAAGATCGAGAAATCGAGCGAGGCGGCAACCATCTCCTTCCGTGCGGGCTATCTTGAGCAGGGAGCGTATACGCTCGTTGTTTACTCAAACGATGCGGAGCTTATGCGCCTCTCCTGCAATTTTGAAGCGAAATAATAAAAAAGCTTAAAGAGAAAGAGAAAACTTGGAAAAAGAACTGAAACAAGGCAGAATAATAAAGGGCGTGGGCGGGTTCTACACCGTGCTCATGCAGGATGGCTCAAGCTGCGTTTGCAAGGCGCGCGGGCTTTTCCGCAAGCAGGGCGTAACGCCGCTCATAGGCGATGAGGTCGAGATCGAGCTGAATTCCTCCCAATCGCGCATGGACGGGCGCGCGGCGGACGAAGCATCGGCTTCGGGTTATCTCGTGCGCATACTCCCGCGAAGAAACGAGCTGGTCCGCCCAGCCGTTTCCAATATCGACAGGCTCTTCGTCGTGCTTGCGGCAAGCCGTCCGCAGCCCGACCTGCTTTTGATAGACAAGCTCCTGCTTCTCTGCGAAAAGTTCAATATCGAGCCCGTCATTATCATCAATAAATGCGATGAAGCATCAGCCGAGGATATCGAAGACCTCAAGGCAGAGTATGAAAAAACCGAGTATCCGATCTTCACGGTTTCCGCCGAAACGGGGGAGGGGCTGAGCGCGCTTCGCGAAAAGCTCGAGGGCGCGGTCATCTGCCTTGCGGGGCAGTCCGCCGTGGGCAAATCCTCGCTATTAAACGCGCTTATCCCGGGCATAAAGCTCGCTGTCGGCGGCCTCAGTGAAAAGACCGAGCGCGGCAGGCACACAACGCGGCACACGGAGCTGATACCGCTTCCCGAAACGGGCGGCGCGGTGCTCGACACGCCGGGCTTCAGCTTCCTCGATACGCTCGAGCTCGACGAGGCCGAGATAAGGCTGCTTTACCCCGAGCTGCGCGGACTAGAGGTAAACTGCCGCTTCAACGGCTGTTTGCACGTTACCGAGCCGGGCTGCTGCGTTAAAAAGAATCTGAACGGCGAAAATGCGCCGATACATAAAAACCGATACGAAAGATACGTTCGCCTTGTGAACGAGGCGATAGAAAGAAGGAAACATAGATATGATTAAAATAGCACCGAGCATACTTTCCGCAGATTACGCTTCCCTTGGCAGCGCCGTGGATGCGCTCAAGGATTGGGGAGCGGACTACGTTCATCTGGACGTTATGGACGGCGCTTTCGTTCCGAACATCACCTTCGGCGCGCCGATGACCAAGGCACTGCGAAGCCATACCGACCTCGTTTTCGATGCACATCTGATGGTCGAAAACCCCGCAAAATGGGTGCAGGACTTCAAAAACGCGGGTGCGGATATCCTCACAATCCATATCGAGGCGGACCGCCACGCGCACCGCACCCTCCAGCTCATCCGCTCGCTCGGAATGAAAGCGGGCATATCCTTGAACCCGCAAACGCCGCCCGAGGCGATAGAGTACCTGCTTGAAGCGGTCGATCTTATCCTCATTATGACCGTGAACCCCGGCTTCGGCGGTCAGAAGTTCATACCCGAGGCGGCGAAGAAAATCGCCGTTATAAGAAAAATGCTCGAGGAAAGAAATCTTGCGGATAAGGTTGAGATCGAGGTGGATGGCGGCGTGAACGCAGAAACCGCGAAGATCTGCCGCGAATACGGCGCAAACGTGCTCGTTGCGGGCAACGCCGTGTATTCCGCGCCCGATCCAAAGGAAATGATAAGGCTTCTTCGGGGCTGATTTGAGGTTCAAACATGAAATTTGAATCAAAAACCTTTTTATTGAAGGACGGCAGGGAAGCGCTGCTGCGCCTTCCCAACGAAGCGGATGCCGAAGCCATGCTCGACTATCTGCGCACCACCGCGGGCGAAACGGATTTTCTTATGCGCTATCCGGAGGAATGCGATCAGAAGTATTCGCTCGAGGGGGAAAAAGCCATTATCAACAGGATAAATGCATCCGAAACCGAGCTGATGCTTGCATGCTTCGTTGAAGGCGAGCTCGCGGGCGTTTGCAATCTTATGTTCAATAACGGCATGAAAACAAGGCATATCGCGATGGTTGCCATCGCGCTTGTGAAGAAGTATTGGAGGCTTGGCATCGGGAGCGCCATGATGCGCGAGCTTATCGCAATCGCGGAAAAGCGCGAGGGCGTTTTGCAGATAGAGCTTGAATTTGCCGAGGGCAATCACCGCGCCCGTGCGATGTATGAAAAGCTCGGATTTCGCGTAACTGGCGTTCATCCGAACGCGATCATGCTCAAGGACGGAACGCTTCTAAACCTTTATCTGATGGCAAAGGAACTGAAAAAACGCTGAAAAATGGAGCTTGAGATAAATAAGATCAATATAACCGAAAAAAACGCGGGTAGGCACGCCGTGCTTCTTGATGAGCTTATCGCGCTTTCCGAGGAGTGGGCGGGCGAAGGGAGCTGCGCGGGGTATTATGCGAACGATGCAAGCGAATATTTCGATAAGGAGCTCTACGCTGCGCTGATTGACGGAAAGACCGTCGGCTACGCTCTGGGGCATATCAAGGTGCTTGAGGAAGCGACATCGTATAACGCCGTCGGCGAAAAGGCGTTTGAGCTGGACGAGCTTTTCGTAACGGCGGCTTTTCGCGGGCGGGGCATAGCAAGCGCACTCTTTCGCTTCGCGGAAAACGACGTGCGCGATAGGGTGGACGTTATCGGGCTCACCGCCGCAACAAAGCATTATAAGGAGCTTTTGAAGCTCTATATCGAGGAACTCGGCATGAGCTTCAATCATGCGCTGCTTGTGAAGCGAACGGAAAAGAGTGATTGAAACGCTTTTACATAAGGAGGTAAACTCTATGAAAAATAAAAAAACAGGCAATAACGGCGAAACCGACGGCAAAAAATCGGAAGAAAAACTTGCGATGTGCATGGGGATCGGAATGTGCTTCGGTTTACCTTTAGGCACGCTCATCGGTGTTTTAACAAAGAATATCGGGCTTTGGCTGCCTATGGGCTTATGCTTTGGCATGATGTTTGGGATTATTGTTGGTTCGCTGCTTAAAGGCGAGCAGTAGGAGAAGCTGTGATGGCGAACAAGGTCGAGCTTTGGGATGCTTACGATAAGGATATGAACATAGTGGACGGCGTTAAGCTCGTTCGCGGCGAACCCATTTCCGATGGGCTTTACCACCTCGTTTGCGACGTGGCGGTGCGCCACGCGGACGGGAGCTGGCTTCTGATGCGGCGGCATCCCGCAAAACCCTTTGGCGACAGATGGGAGCTTTCGG
>CADBGC010000048.1 GCA_902794055.1 uncultured Eubacteriales bacterium
CCGAGCTCCTTGAGCTTCTCCGCGCAGGCTTTAACGAGCGGCAGATCGCTGTCCGAACCCATAATAACGGCAACCTTTTTCATGGTGTGTTCCTCCGTTTGGCTCATGATTGAATAGATAATACTATTTTATCAGATTTTGCCGTATAAAAGCAAGCCCCAAACGGCACTTGCGCATGATTTGAGCCTTATAAAAACCCGCTTTGCATCTAATAAAATTGCGAGCCTCCGAATATATTTGTCGGAAGCCCGCGAATATGCGTTTTTCTTGGCGCGATCAAAGCCCGTAAAGCCGCTTATTTCTCCGGCAGATCGATGGGCTCGATACGGTAGTTAATGACCTCGCCAACGGTATGCTTTAGCGTATAATCGGGCGAATAGACCATCTTGGATATTACGAGCGAGCTATCCTTGAGCATTTCGTATTCGATCTTCAATAAGCCGTCCGAAAGATAATGGATGCTCGTTATGGGGTAGCCGCGCTTTGCGTTGCTTGCAGCCACATTCGGAGCGCAGTATTCAAATCTGCGTTTTGTAAAGACCGCGATAGGATTTATTTCTTCAACGCTATCGATCGTGTCGCCCACCTTGAGCTGTTCAAAAGCCTTGTAAGGCAAAAGCTCGCCTACGACGATCGGAAAGCCGTTGGTAACGGTGATACCGCTTTCCTCCCAATGCTTTAAAAACACGTACTCTCTATAACCGCTTTGCGATTCATAGATGATGTATTCTTCGCCGGTGCTTGCTTTTCTCAAAGCTTTCGTGGGATACAGCTCGTAAACGTAATCGAGCTTGTTCGGAAACTCCGCAAACAGGCTGAACTGGCAGGCATCCTCGCAGATTTGAACTATGAAATTATTCAGCAGTAGCTCATCATCGGGATAGACTGGGATATCAAGCTTCTCCATTTTGGGCTCGGGGGTGTTCGTCGGCGCTTCGGTCGGAACTTCTGTCGGTTCATCCGTCGGAACGGCTGCTAGCTCGTCCGTCGGCTCGGGAGCTTTTGTTACTTCCGAAACAGCGGTCGCTTCCGGCTCGGGCGTGATCTTGACAGCCGTCTGCTCTTGCGGCTTGCAGGCGGAAAACGCGGCCAAAATAAGCAGAGCGGATAGGGAAAAGCAGAGTGATCTCTTCATGCTTTTTACCTCCGGGGTGCATATTTGACGATAATCCGTCATTATGATAATATACCATGCTCGAATGTTTGTCAATACCTATTGAAAATTGCGCCGTTTAATGGTAATATTATATGCAGTGGAATTATGCGTGTGCGGCAAACGCAGCGCTTTCCCCAATAATGCGAGGTATTTTTATGAATAACAGCAAATTCGATAACGATACTCTTATCAAGGATAAGCGCGAGATGGACACCTGCGCTATAGTCGGCGTCAACTGGGGCGACGAGGGCAAGGGCAGGATGGTCGATCTTATCGCCGAGGATTACGACGTTGTGGTGCGCTATCAGGGCGGCAACAACGCGGGGCATACCATTAAAAACGACTGCGGAACCTTCGCGCTAAACCTGCTTCCGAGCGGCATTTTCCGCCATGAAAAGATGAATATTCTCGGCAGCGGCATGGTGGTGGATATCCGCCATCTCTGCGGCGAGATGGATAAGCTGCGTGCTGCGGGCGTTCAGATCGACCCCGAAAACCTTATGATAAGCGAAAGGGCGATCATCGTTATGCCCTATCATGTTGCGCTCGATGGGCTTGAGGAAACCAGGCTTTCCGACCGTCCCTACGGCTCCACCAAGCGCGGCATCGCGCCCGTTTACGGCGATAAATTCATGAAAAAAGGCCTGATGATGGGCGAGCTTTTCGACCGCGAATATCTCATCTCCCATTTGAAGGACGTGCTCGAGTTCAAAAACCTTCAGATAACCGGCGTTTACGGCGGCGAAGCCTTCACGCTCGAAGCCATGATCGAATATCTCGATACCTACGGCGAAATCCTGAAGCCCTATATCGGAGACACCGGCGCCTATATCAGAAAGGCCGCGCGCGAGGGCAAAAAGATCCTCTACGAGGCGCAGCTCGGCGCACTTCGCGATATCGATTTCGGCATCTATCCCTACACTTCGTCATCTTCGCCCCTTGCTTCCTATGCGCCCATCGGCTCCGGCGCGCCGGATATTCCGGTGAACCGCGTTATCGGCATAGTTAAGGCGTATTCAAGCTGCGTTGGCGAGGGCCCATTCACCTGCGAATGGTTCGGAAAAGAGGCGGAGGAGCTTCGCGAGGCGGGCGGCGAATACGGCGCAGCGACCGGAAGACCGCGCAGGGTCGGCCCGATCGACATAGTTGCCACAAGGTACGGCGTTACCGCGCAGGGCGCGACCGAGATCGCGCTCACAAAGCTCGACGTGCTCTCCTATATGAAGCAGATACCGATCTGCATCGAGTACGAAGTGGACGGCGAAAGAACGGGCGAGTTCCCGTTCCCCGCAAGGCTCGCCAAGGCAAAGCCCGTGTTCATCACAATGCCCGGCTGGGGCGTGGATATCAGCCACATCAGAAAATATGAGGATCTGCCCGAAACGGCAAGGAACTATATCGAGTTCGTGGAGCAGCAGCTCGGCTGCCGCATAAGCTTCGTTTCCGTGGGCCCCGGCAGGGAAGAGATAATCCTCAGATAACCCCGCTCCCTTTCGCTCAACAGCGTTTCGCTTTGGGCGAATTCTTTTCAAACGATAATACAAGCAAACAGCCTAAAGAAAGGTAGAACTATATGAAACCCTATTACGAAAGTCCGCTCTCATCGCGCTATGCGTCCGACTATATGCTGCGCCTGTTTTCGCCCGATAAGCGTTACCAAACCTGGAGAAAGCTCTGGGTGGCGCTTGCCCGCGCCGAGCATAAGCTCGGCCTGCCTGTAACGAGCGAGCAGGTGGCGGAGCTTGAAGCGCACGTGGACGACGAGATAGACTACGCCGCCGTTGCCGAAAAGGAAAAGCTTCTGAGGCACGACGTTATGGCGCATATCCATGTTTACGGCGAAAGCTGCCCGAACGCCGCGGGAATAATCCACCTCGGCGCAACGAGCTGCTACGTTACGGATAATGCCGATCTCATGCTCTACCGCGATGCGCTTCAATACATTCGCGGCGAGCTCTGCGCGGTCATAAAGGCGCTTTGCGATTTCGCAATGGAATATCGCGATATGCCCACGCTCGGCTACACGCATTTTCAGCCCGCGCAGCTCGTAACGGTCGGAAAACGCGCCACGCTCTGGGCGCAGGACTTCCTGCTCGATCTTGAGGAACTCGATTTCGTGATAGCAAATCTGCATTTCCACGGCTGCCGAGGCACCACGGGTACCGATGCAAGCTTCCTCTCCCTGCTCGAGGGCGACGAGGAGAAGGTAAAAAAGCTCAGCATGCTGATCGCCGAGGAGTGCGGCTTCTCCACCATATTCCCGGTGGCGGGGCAGACCTACCCGAGGAAGTACGACAGCCGCATACTGAACGTGCTTTCGTCCATCGCTCAAAGCGCGTACCGCTTTGCAAACGATATGCGCCTTCTTCAGCATCTTCGCCAGGTCGAGGAGCCGTTTGAGAAGAATCAGGTAGGCTCATCAGCCATGGCATATAAGCGCAACCCGATGCGCTGCGAGCGTATATGCTCGCTCTCGCGCTACATCATGGCGGACGCGCTGAACGCGCCGATGACCGCCTCAACGCAATGGTTCGAGCGCACGCTCGACGATTCCGCAAACCGCCGCATCTCGCTGCCCGAGGGCTTCCTTGCCTGCGATGCGGTGCTGAGGCTCATGCGCAACGTCACCGCCGGCATCCACGTGAACGAAAAGATCGTGGAAAAGACTGTGCTCGAATATCTGCCGTTTATCGCAACGGAGAACCTTCTTATGAGCGCCGTCAAGAAGGGCGGCGACCGCCAGGCGCTCCATGAAGTTATCAGACGGAATTCCATGGAAGCGACCGCCCGCATGAAGGAGGGGGAGAGCTGCGATCTTCTGGACAGGCTCTCAAGCGACCCCGAATTCCCGCTCACCCGCGAGGAGATAACCGCCGTGCTCGACCCGAGGGCGTTCACGGGCAGAAGTGCGCATCAGGTGGAGGAGTTCGTTGCGGCGGTGAAGCTCGACGGCATCAGCACCGATGAAGTGAGCATTAACGTTTAATTATAGGAGTCATGTTATGAAAAAGCTTTTTATTATTCTTCTTTCGTCCGCGCTCGCTTTCTCGGCGCTTGCATGCGGCAAGAGCAAAAATACCGAGGGAAAAACGCCCGAGCAGAAAATCGAAACCGATGCTCCGAGTGGCATCGTTCCGCCCTCGAGCGGCTCAAGCGAGGGGATCTCGGGCGAGCTTCTTCCGGGCATGTTTACGGTTTTCAAAAGCGTTGGCGGCTTAAAGCTGAACGGAATCAGGCTCTCCGCCGAGCGCACCGGCACCCCCGGCGGTATAAACAACTGGGAGCCTTCGCTGACGATGATCCGAACCGTGTTCGAGCTGGACGAATGGATAGCCTATACTTTGGAATACGAATACGACGGCGAGCCCGCCAAGCTCGGCGTTTGGCTCTTCCCGCATCGCGAGCTTAGCGAGTATAAGGATATTTCGGAGATTGAGGGAGATACGTTCTTCTGCGAGTATGAGCTTCCCTACGAAACCTATCCGCTGCCGATCGACGATATGTTCGATCTTCAGACGAAATACCACGAAAGCGGCGAATACGACCTGCTTCTCACGCTGAACGGCGAGATCATCGGCGGAACGCTCCTGCAATTTCTTAAAAAAGGTGCGCTCTATGGAATGAGCGACGAGCAGATTGCCTCTATGATGGCGGTGGGATGAAAGCTGAATTAAAACCAAAATACGCTCCGATTTGCTTTCGGAGCGTATTTTTATAATACATCATACCTCGTTACGGTTCAAACAGCGCGGATAGGCGATCGTAGAATGAACGGTCGGTTTTTAAATAGTAAAAATCGTTTCTGCTTTCATCAGAGATTATGCAATCGCCGCTCTCCTTGCCGAGCGTTATTCGGAACGTGACCGAGTCCCAATGCGTAACATGCTCGCTGCGTTTTCCATAAACGGTGGTTACCGTGAAAAGGTCGGAATAGGTTTGCCCATGCGCTTCTAAATGATCTAAAAGCTCGGCGGAATCGATGATCTTTAAAAGCTCGAAAACTTCTCTTCGCTCATCGATATCGATACCTGCAACAAACGAGTGACGAGAGCTGCCTATATACCCCTCGGAACTGTTTTTCCTAATATGGAGCTTATCGGGCAGGAAAAGGTCATCGTTATAATCGACCTTGGAATAATCGGGAACGATATAGAATACGGTCGGGTTGTAGTCCACAACCGTGAGCTTGACCTCGAGCTCGTTCACACCTATGATGGCTTTGAACCTGTCCGGCTCGTTTCCCGAGAGCGAAAAGGAATACAGCGTATAATCGGGGTAGTAATCGCTGCTCTGCATAGCGTTTATTACAAGTGTGGAGGTAAAAAGCCCATCCACGACACCGGATTCTATCAGGGGAGTCCGACCGGTGTTTGGCAGTGCAGCAAGATAGAAGCGGCGCGGCTCGCCGCGGTACTCGGCATCATAGCGCAAAAGACCGACAGGAGTATGGCGAGTGCTGTTTTTACCGGGAAGCGTATCGAGCCATTGGCGCACCTTTTCGGCGGTCTGCGCATCCTTTTCCTCGCAGTATGCTTCAAAGGTGAGGGCTGTATTGTAGGGCGTTTTGATACGAACGCCGCTGTCGCGATTCTTCAGCATACTTGCAAAATACAGCAGAAAAATCGGTATCACGATCAGCGAAGCTATAACGATGCCTATGCCGCCTAAGCCGCTTTTGCCGTCCGTGCGCGGTGTGCGGGTGAGAAGGTAGATTATAAAGCCCATCAGGGCGGGGGCGAGCGCGGCGATGAGCGCCCAGCGCAGGGCGTACATACCGCGGCGCTTTGCATCGCGGTAGACATAGCCTCCGATTATCGCAGCGGCGAGGACTAAGAGCGCCGCAATTGCTGCGAGCAGCAGAATGTTATTTATTGCCATTGAGGGTGCTGCACTCATGCTTCCTATCCTCCTTCATTGAAAATGCGGCGGCGCAAAGAAGGCTGCCGAGCGCGGAAAACGCTATGAACGCGATGCAGATGCTGGTGAGAATCGGGTCGGTTTTATAGGCTCGCACCGCGATCAGCGCGGCGGTAGCGTACACGGGAAGATATGCAAACATGAGCAGCAGCGCAAGGCGCTTTGAACGCCTATTTTCGAGCGCTGCGCGAAGCATATTCTCATTCAGAGCGGGCGGTTTTTCGGCTTCAAAATCATAGATATTCCTCATCCTTGAGCACCTCCTTGAGCAGTTTTCGAGCCTTATTCAGGCGGGATTTGACGGTTCCGATGGGTATCGACAGCGCCTTTGCGGTTTCTTCTATATCAAAACCGCGGAAGTAGTAGAGTATCACGCTCAGCCGCAGCTTTTCGGGAAGCAGGTCTATCGCGCGGCGAATCTCGGCATGGCTATCGCTTTCGGGTGCGGGCGCGGCATCCATAAGCCTTTGCTTCTCCTCCGCATCAGAAAAATCAACGATCGGGCTTCGCATAAGGCGGCGCAGCGAGCTTCGGTAGGTGTTCACGCATATTGCCGTGAGCCACGGCTCGAAGGGCAGCGAAGGATCGTAGCTCTTGATGCTTTTGAGCACCTTTAGCCAGGTGTCCTGATAAAGATCGTCCGCTTCATGGCGATTTTTTGTGAGCGTCAGGCATAGCCCGTAAATGCGCCTGCCGTGCGCTTCGATGTATTCGTTTATCAACGCCGCACCTCCCTTCATAAGCAAATACCGCAAAAACACCGAAAAGGTTCACGGCTCGGCGCGAAAACCGAAATATATTTGAGTTTGGAGCATAATAAAAGCGCGGACAAGCATATCCTCATGAGGAGAGAAGCTTTCCGCGCCAATGGAAACGACCTTAGAACGAAGGCAGCGAGCTTTTGACTTCCCTTTCAAAGGTAACGAGCATATAGCTGTTCATATAATCGGAAGTCGATAAAACGCGCCAGCCTTCGCGCGCCATGGCATTCAGCTCATCGGTGAAGCTTGCCTCGAGCTTCTCTGTTTTAAATGCTGTGTATTTCAGTATCTTGACCTTGTATTCAAACATTGTTTTTTCTCCTTTCAATATGGCAAGAGATTATTTGCCCTTTGCATACATCTTGCCCACTATCCAATTCGTGAGCCTTGCGGGAAGCAATTTCGCAAGCACGAGGAAGAGCTTATATTGGAATCCCGCCGTGGAGAGCGGCTTGGGGTTCCTCTTTTTTGAAAGCGAAAGCATCTTCTTGGCTATCGCGGAGGGGGGCATGCCGTTCTGCTCGTCCTTCTCCATTGAGGCAACGGAGTTTTTCAGCGCGCCGTATGCCTTTTCGCCCGCTTCGCTCTTTTCGCGTGCGCCCGTGAAGCCGGTCTTGATATCGCCGGGGAGCACAGCGCAAATTTTCACTCCGTATGGGCGCACCTCGTTCGCCGTGCCGAGCACGAGCGCGTTTATAGCGGCTTTGGTCGCAGAATAATAGGTCTGGAAGGGGATGGGTATGCTTCCCGCCACAGAGCTTGTGATGATGATATGCCCGCCGCGCTTTTCGCGCATATAGGGGAGCGCCGCTCTTATGCAGGCTGCCGTGCCGAAGAAATTTACTTCAAACTGCTTTTTAGCCTCGCTCATCTCGGTGAACTCCACCGCGCCCGAGATGCCGAAGCCCGCGTTGCAAACGAGCACGTCTATGTGCCCCTCGACCTCGATAACTTGCTCGATGGCGGCCTTGACGGCGGCTTCGTCGGTAACGTCGCAGGGGATGCTGAAGGAGCCCGGTTCGGGGCATTCGCGGCGGCTTATGCCGTACACGCGGTCGCCGTTTGCAATAAACTCCTTCACCGCGGCAAGGCCGATGCCGCTGGATGCGCCTGTGATGACTACTATGCGTTTTTCCATTCCATTACCTCAACTTTTCATTATTCACTATTCACTAAAAAGAAGGGCGGAGTGCTCCGCCCGAAAATATCAGTCCTCTTTGATAACTTTTTCGATGATATCGAGCGCCTCGTCGAGCAGCTCGGTGGTAAGGTTTGCCATATAGCTGGTGCGGAGCAGGCACTCTCCCGGAGGTGTGGCGGGGGGCAGCACGGGGTTGACGTAAACACCGCCGTCGTAAAGCTCCTTCGCCTTTTTGAAGGTGCGCATCTCTTCATAGGTGTAGATGGGGATGATCGGGGTGATGCTGTCCCTTATCTTGATGCCGCGCTCAAGGAGCCCCTTGCGCATATAGGCGGCAAGCTCCATCAGCTTGGTCACGTGCTCGGGCTCGGTTTTGAGGATGTGAAGCGCTTCGAGCGTGGTCGCGCAGTTTGCGGGCGTGATGCTCGCGCAGAAGATGAACGGGCGCGAGGTGTGGCGAACGTAGTCCACAACGCGCTTATCGGCAACCATATAGCCGCCGAGGGAGGCGAGGGACTTGGAGAAGGTGCCCATGATGATATCCACCTTGTCGGTAAGTCCGAAATGATCCGCGGTGCCCCTGCCGCCGTTTCCGAGAACGCCGAGGCCATGCGCATCGTCCACCATAACGCGGGCATTGTATTTTTCCGCAAGCGCCACTATCTCGGGAAGCTTGCAGATATCGCCGCCCATCGAGAAAACGCCGTCCGTCACGATCAGCTTGCCGCTGTCCAACGGAACGCTCTGAAGCGCCGTTTCAAGATGCTCCATATCGCTGTGGTTGAAGCGGATGGTCTTGGCCCAGCTAAGCTTGCAGCCATCGTAGATACTGGCATGGTTCTCCTTATCGCAGAAGATATAATCGCCCCTGCCCGCTATCGCGGAGATGATGCCGAGATTGCTCTGGAAGCCCGTTGAGAAGGTCATGCAGGCCTCCTTGCCGATGAATTCGGCAAGCTCCGCTTCAAGCTGAATATGCAGATCGAGCGTGCCGTTCAAAAATCGGGAGCCGGAGCAGCCCGAGCCGTATTTTTCAATCGCCTTAACGCCCGCCTCTATAACGCGCGGGTCGCTCGTGAGACCGAGATAGTTGTTTGATCCGAGCATGATGCGGCGCTT
Source organism: uncultured Eubacteriales bacterium (assembly GCA_902794055.1). GTDB lineage: Bacteria > Bacillota > Clostridia > Christensenellales > CAG-138 > PeH17. The sequence continues at coordinate 9,095 of CADBGC010000048.1, forward strand.
GCCCTCCATCATGACCGTGGGTGCCTGGCGCGATTCGAGCTTGTGGAAATAGGGGTAGATGCCCGCTTCCATTGCCTGCTCGACCATTTCAATCCTGCACTTATCGAAAAGATCCATACCGTTCTCCAAATCTATAGATTGCATAAAAATCGGGGTGAAAAACGCGCGCGCATCAAAGCAAATACCACGGCATTTTACACCCCATAATATACTACATTTTCAACCGTTTGTCAATACAAAGAGCGATCGGCGCTTATGCCTGCGAATGCCGTTCAAGACGGAAATCGACGGAACGCTGTAAGTACTCAAGGTATTCGTCATCGCGGCACATCGCTTTGCCGACGGCATCAGAGAGCTTCGCAACGGGCAGACCGTTCACGTACTGGAGCTTGATAACGATATTCAGAGGCGTTTCACCCGTATCGTTGGAGCAGAAGGTGCCGATGCCGAAGCTGACCTTCGCCCTGTCCTTAAAGTATTCATAGAGCTTCTGCGCACGGTCGAAATTGAGACTGTCGCTGAACAAAAGCAGCTTCGTTTTCGGATCAACGCCGTATTTTTGATAGTGCGCGATCATCTTCTCGCCCCATTCGTAGGGGTCGCCGCTGTCGTGGCGAACGCCGTTGTAGTTGTTTACCATCGAGCGGTCGAAGTCCATCAGGAAAAGATCGGTGGTCAGCGTGTCGGTCAGCGCGGTTCCGTTGTCGCCCTTGTATTCGTCGTACCAATCCTGCATGGCGTAATGGTTAGTGTATGCAAGCGGGATCATATCGATACCCTGATACATCTGCACGAACTCATGTGCGTAGGTGCCGATAGGGGTAAGATCGTATTTCATTGCAAGATAAACGTTTGAAGTGCCAACGCAGTTTTTGGTTTCGCTCGAGAATCTTCTAACCACCGTATCCTGCCATTCCCTCGATAGGCGGCGGCGGCAGCCGAACTCGGCGAAGCCGAAGGTGTAGGTGCCGTCGTTCATCGCCTTGATCTTCGCATCGAGCCTCGCCTCCGCGCCCTTTAAAAGCTCGGCGTAGTCGAACTTGAAGCGGAAATAGACCTCGTTTATTATCTCAAGAAGGTAGATCTCAAACTGCATCGCAGAAAACAGAGGCCCGTCCACAACCACCGAAAGCTCGCCCGAATCGGAGAGCGAAACCGAAACATAGTCGCGTATAGGATGCCAGAGCCGCAGGAATTCAACGTAGTCGTTTTTGATGAAACGGATGGAGCGCAGATAATCGAGCTCGGACTTGGTGAAGCGGAGACTGCAAAGGTGATCCACCTGCTCCTCGATCTCCTTCACCATTTCGGGAGTGAAAACGATGTCCTCGTTGCGGCATTTGAAATAGTACTGCCCGCAAAGATCGGTGTGCTTGTGGAAGATGACCTGATCCATGTTGAATTTGTAAAGATCGGTGTCCAAAAGAGAAATGATGATGGGTTCAAGCTTCATTTTTCGAGCTCCTTTCGGTAGTTCCTTTCCGATTTGTGCTTTAAGTTTGTTCGTGACTATCGAATCAAGTCAGCTTCTCAATATCCTTGTCCTTGCCGAACACGATGAGGTGATCCTCGCCGTTGAAAACGTAGTCCGGACCGGGAAGAAAGAGCCTGCCCTCGGGTGTTTTGACGGCGATGATGTTTACGTTGTGCCTTCTGCGAACGTCCACAGCCAAAATGCTCTGGGTAATCCAACGCTTGGGCGGGATGATCTCATAGATTGCATGATCCTCGGAGAGCTTCAAAAAATCGAAGATGCTGTCGTTTGCTATGGCAACGGCAAGGCGCTCGCTCATGTCGCGGTCGGGGAAAATTATGTGATCCGCGCCGTTTTTGAGAAGGAATTTCGCCTGTATCTCGGTGGATGCAACGGCGGTAACGTTCTTTGCGCCGAATTCCTTCAAAAGATCGACTATCTGCAGGCTGTTTTGGAAGCTTTCGGGAACGCAGACAACCGCCTCGTCGAAATCCTCCACGCCGAGACCCTTCACAACGTCCCTTCTTGTGCAGTCGCCGACCTTGGCGCTTGAAACGTAGGAAAGCATGTCGGAAAGCTTCTCCTCATCGCCGTCCACTATCATTATCTCCACATCCTCCCTCGAAAGGAATTTGCAGAAATAATGCCCGAATTTGCCCGCGCCTATTACTATAAAGCTCTTCATTTTTGCCTCCTAAAAGCGATATGGGAATGGAATACACCAATTCATTACCCGCTATTTTACCAAATAATCAAGGAAAAAGCAAAGCCTATCCGATCAGTATTCTTTCAACGGGATCGACGAGCCGCGCATTTTCGCGTTTCTCGGCGAGCGCAAGCCCGAAGCTGAGGCTGCCAACGCGCCCAAGGAACATCAGAACGATTATGATAACGCGCGAAACGGTGGAAAGGCTTCTTGTTATGCCCGTGGTCATGCCAACGGTCGCCACTGCGGACGAGGTTTCAAAAAGCGTGTCCACAAGCGGCAGCTTATCGATGGTAACTATCAAAAGCGTTGCCGTGAGCATCAGCATAAGGTTGGTGAAGAACACAGCCGCCGCCTTGTCGAGCGCGCCGTCCTCGAGCCTGCGCCCGAAAACGCCGAAGCTGCGGTTATGCCTTATATAGCTGAAGCCGTAGATAAGCAGCGTGAAAACGGTGGTGGTCTTTACGCCTCCGGCAGTGGAGCCGGGTGAGCCGCCGATAAACATAAGTATTATCGTTGAAAGCTTGCCGCCGTCGCTCATTGCCGCAATGTCGATAGTGTTGAAGCCCGCGGTGCGCGCGGTAACGGAGCCGAAGATCGCGGTCAGTATCCGCTCGCCCATGGGCATATTTGCGCAGGCGGCGTCCTTTTCGGTGAAGAAGAGGATAACGGAGCCGAGCAGCAGCAAAAATGCGGTTGCGGTAAGCACTATTTTGGAATGCAGGCGATATCTCTTCAGCCGCATCCCGTGCTTTAGCATATCGTCCCAAACGAGGAAGCCGAGACCGCCGATGATGATGAGAAAATAGAGCGTAAGGTTCACGAACACGTCGCTTGAGTATGGCACGAACGAGCCGAACTTCTCAAAGCCGCCCAACAGGTCGAAGCCCGCGTTGCAGAACGCGGAGACCGAGTGGAAAATGCCCATGAAGATACCCTTTGCCGTTCCGAACTGCGGGCAGAAGCGCAGGGAGAGGAGCGCCGCGCCCGAGAGCTCCACAAATGCCGTAACGGCGATTATCTTTTTGGCAAGCCCTATGATGCCGCCGAGCTCGAGCGTGCTGATGCTTTCGGAAAGCAGCTCCCTTCCGCGAAGCCCCATGCGGCGGTTTATCATTATGAAGAAGAAGGTGGCGATCGTCATAAAGCCGAGGCCGCCGAGCTGGATCATAACGAGGATAACGCATTTGCCGAAGAGCGACCAATGCGTTGCCGTATCCACAG
>CADBGC010000049.1 GCA_902794055.1 uncultured Eubacteriales bacterium
GGTGATCGCATCAACGCCGGAGCTTACGCTTGCGCTGTAGCTGCTTACGCTGATCGCAACGGGGTTAAGGTAACGGCCGCCGGAAACGGTGCTGTTGCCGACTGCGTAGCCGGTGCTGCCGGAAACGGAGTTCTCGGCAACGATGATGTACCTGCCGCCGTTTTCGATGGAGTAAACGCGCTCATAGGTGGTGCCGGGCGCGTAGGTGGGAGTGGGGGTGGGGTAGCTGCTGCCGGTAACGGTGATGGTAGCGGTGCGGCTGTAGGACTGACCGGTAGTGTTGTCACGAACGGTTGCGGAAAGGGTGGTGGTGCCCGCGGAAACGCCGCGTACATAGCCGCTGGTGTCTACGGTTGCGATAGAGGAGTTGTAGGTGCTCCAGGTGGTGGTGTAGCTTGCGTTGCTGGGGGTAACGGTGAGGGTTGCCCTCTGGGTGGAACCGACCGCAACGTTTACGCTGTTAAGGGTAACGCTCTGAATAGCATTGCCGCCGCCACCGCCGCCGCCAAGGAGAGTCCAGCTGCAGGTAACAGTCTGCCTGCCGTCGGGATTGGAGGGGAAGGCATCGGTGGAGCTCATAAGGATGGGCCATGCGGTGGGGTTGGTGTAAGGATCGCTTACGCCAACGGTGTTCTTCATGGTCTGGATAGCCTGAGCAACGGTCTTGCCCTTCTTCATCTCGCCCCAGAAGGAAGCCTCATAGAGGTAGTCGCCCTTGAAGGAAACGCTCTGGGAGTAGCCGTATACGGCCGCTGCGCCCGCACGGAGCAGAGCGTAGCCGGTGGTGCCCTGGCCGCCGCGCTTCATACCTTCGCAGATAGCCATCCAAACGAAGCAGTTGCCGAGATTGCCGTTGACGTGGTTTTCAATGTAACGGCCGTCGATGAATGCTTCGCTGCCGCTCCTGACCGCCCAACCGTTGTTGTAGTCGGTGGAGGTGATGCCGCTGTTGGTGGTGAGACAGAGATAGGAAGAAGTGCCCTGCTGAACGCCGTGGGAGTCATAGATAACAACGCCCTTGTTGGTGTAGTTCTGAGCGATTGCGGGACCGGTCGCATTCGCGGTCTGGATAAGGGTGTAGGTGCCGCCGGTGGCACTTGCGATGGACTGAGCCTCGGTCTTGTACTGGTTGGTGAAGCTGGAGTCAACGCCGTAGTAGGGAGCTACGAGAAGAACGTTGGGGGAGTTGGGAGCCTTGCTGTCAACGGGCTTGCCGTTGGAGTAGTCCTCAACGATGATGCCCTCGGGCTGGGGAGCGGGATTCTCGATCCTGTTGATCTCATGCCTGAGGCGGTAGTTGTACGCATTGTACATGCCGTCAACTGTGAAGGAGAAGCCGTCCTTGCAGAAGTTGTCAAAGCTGTCTTTGTCGACCTCTTTGATGCCCAGCGCCGCTTCGTAAACGGCGGAGATTACTTCCTGCTTGGTTAAACGGGATGATGATGAGCTGAGAATCTTTTCTTCGAATTCATCAAGCTGAGCCCATACGCGGTCAAGCTTGCTCATCTGCTTCGCTTCGTGGGTAACGGTGCGAACGCCCTCAGCGAGGGAGAGGACGGGGATTGCCGCGAATACCATGATGAGCACGAGAGCGGCTGCGAGGAGTTTGCGGATCTTCATAGTGTAGACCTCCATAAAATTATTTTTTTGCTCGGCATGTGCTTTTTGCTTGCTCGAATAATGCAATCACGAACCGAAAAGTTGCTTCGAACTCACTTGGCTGCACTGCCTGCAACTGTAGAATATCATTTTAATATACCATTGTCAACGAATTTTAGGGTGTATTAATAATATATTTTTAGTTTCGTAATATTCAAAAGCGGCAAAAATTATATGCGTATTTTGCAACATGCTAAATGAAAGAGAAAAAGAAGAAAATGTATTATCGAAAATATCTTTAAATGCTGAAATACTTTACAAAAAAGAAAAAAATAATCACAGAATCTTTCAAAATCGGAAAAATCGCGCAAATGGAAAGGGCGCCGAGTGGCGCCCTTTAAGTCCTGTACAAGCTCCTTTCGGAGCGGGTTTCTTAGCCCTCGATCACCTTGTAGATCCAGATCATAGCGGAGGTCTTGGAGGTGGTGTACTTGCCGGTGCTGTAGGAGAGGAAGAAGTAGCCGTCGGTATCGATCTGGTTGTCGAGGCCGTAGCTGGAGGTGTACTTCCAAGCAACGGAGGTATTGGAGGGATAGAGGTACTGAGCGGAGTCAAGACCCATGTACTTGCCGTTTGCAACGTTCTGGAAGCTGAAGCCGCTGGTGGAGTTGCCGCTTGCGGTCCAGGTGATCGCGTTTGCGTTCACGCCTGCGGGGATGCTCAGGGTGCCGTTGGAGTTCACGGTTACCTGAACGGGAGCAAGGTAACGGTTGTTGGAAACGGTGCTGTTGCCTACCGCGTAGCCGGTGGTGCCGGAAACGGAGCCGTCGGCAACGATGATGTACTTGGAGCCGCTGGTGATGGTGTAAACGCGCTCATAGCTTACGCCGCCGGGGTTGGGAGCGTAGGTGGGAGCAACGGTGGGGTTGGGAGCGTAGGTGGGAGTGGGGTTGGGTGCGTAGGTGGGAGCAGCGGTGGGGGTGGAGCTGCCGCCGGAAACCTTGTAGATCCTGATCGCAGTTGCGCTCTTGGAGGTGGTGTACTTGCCGGAGCTGTAGTTAAGGTAGTAGTAACCGTCGGTATCGATCTGGTTGTCCAGAGCGTTGCCGGAGGTGAGCTTCCATGCAACGGAGGTGTTGGAGGGATAGAGGTACTGAGCGGAGTCAAGGCCCATGTACTTGCTGTTCGCAACGTTGCGGAAGGTGTAGCCGCTGGTGGCGTTGCCGGAAGCAACCCAGGTGATGGCATCAACGCCGGAGCTTACGGTTGCGCTGTAGCTGCTGACGGAGATGGAAACGGGGTTGAGGTAACGGCCGCCGGAAACGGTGCTGTTGCCTACCGCGTAGCCGGTGCTGCCGGAAACGGAGTTCTCGGCAACGAAGATGTACCTGCCGCCGTTCTCGATGGAGTAAACGCGCTCATAGTTGGTGCCGGGAGCGGAGGTGGGTGCAGAGGTGGGGTTGACGTAGTTCTGGGTGTACAGCGCGGTGATCACGGTGTTAGCGGTGATGTAGCTGTAGGACCTGTCCCAACCGGTGAAGGTGTAGCCGGGGCGGGTGGGGTTTGCGGGGGGAGTTGCATATCCGCCGTAGGCGACCTGCTGAGTCTTAAGAACGGTGCCGTCCCAATCCTTGAAGGTTACGGTGTAGGTGTTGGGAGCCGCGGTGGGAGTGGGGGTGGGGCTGACGGTGCCGGAAGCTACCTTGTAGATCCTGATCGCGGTTGCGTTCTTGGAGGTGGTGTACTTGCCGGAGCTGTAGTTAAGGTAGTAGTAGCCCTCGGTATCGATCTGGTTGTCCAGAGCGTTGGCGGAGGTGTACTTCCAAGCAACGGAGCTGTAGGAAGGATAGAGGTACTGAGCGGAGTCAAGGCCCATGTACTTGCTGTTGGAAACGTTGCGGAAGGTGTAGCCGTTGGTGGCGTTGCCTTCTGCGATCCAGGTGATGGCATCAACGCCGGAGCTTACGGTTGCGCTGTAGCTGCTGACGGAGATGGAAACGGGGTTGAGGTAACGGCCGCCGGAAACGGTGTTGCCGCCTACCGCGTAGCCGGTGCTGCCGGATATGGAGTTCTCGGCAACGAGGATGTACCTGCCGCCGTTATCGATGGAGTAAACGCGCTCATAGCTGGTGCCGGGAGCCGCGGTGGGAGTGGGGGTGGGGTTGCTGCCGGTAACGGTGATGGTGGCAGTGCGGTTGTAGGAGAGGCCGGTCGTGGTGTCGCGAACGGTCACGTAGAGGGTGGTGGTGCCTGCGGAAACGCCGCGAACATAGCCGCTGTTGTCAACGGTCGCGATGGCGGAGTTGTAGGTGTCCCAAGTTACGGTGTAGTTGGCATTGGAAGGGGTAACGGTGAGGGTCGCCTTCTTGCTCTGGCCAACGTTTACGCTAACGCTGCTGAGGGTAACGCTCTGAACGGAGGGAGCCACGTTGCCGCCGCCGATGAGCCTCCAGGTGGTGTTAACTGCCTGGTTGGAATCGGGGTTTGCGGGGAAGGGATCAACGGCGCTCATAACGATGGGGTAAGCGCGGTTGTTGCCGTAGGGATCGGGAACACCCACGGTGTTCTTCATAACGCGGATAGCGTCGCGAACGGTGGAGCCGTTCTTCATCTCGGTCCAGAAGACCTCTTCATATTCGTAGTCGCCGGTGAAGGAAACGTTCTGGGAGTAGCCGTAAACAACGTCTGCGCCCGCACGGAGAAGTGCGTAGCCGGTGGTGCCCTCACCGAAGCGCTTCATGCCCTGGCAGATAGCCATCCAAACGAGGCAGTGGCTGAGCTGAGCGTTGACATGGTTCTCAATGTAGCGACCGTCGATCCAAGCGTCGTAGCCGCTCCTGATCGCCCAACCGTTGTCATAGTCGGTGGAGGTGATGCCAACGGTGGTGGTGAGGCAGAGATAGGAAGAGTTGCCCTGCTGAACGCCGTGGGAGTCATAGATAACAACGCCCTTGTTGGTGTAGTTCGCAGCGATGTTGGGACCGGTTGCATTTTCGGTCTGAACGAGGGTGTAGGTGCCGCCGGTGGTGGCTGCGATGGAGCGGGCTTCCCTCGGATACTGATCGGTCATCGAGGGGTCGATGCCGTAATAAGGGCCTACGAGAAGAACGTTGGGAGAACTGGGATCCTTGGTGTCAACAGTCTTGCCGTTGGAGAAATCCTCAACGATGATGGGCTTGGGAGCGGGATTCTCGAGCCTGGTGATCTCATGCCTGAGGCGGTAGTTGTACGCATTGTGCATGCCGTCAACGGTGAAGGAGAAACCATCCTCAAAGAAGTTGTCAAAGCTGTCCTTATCAACTTCCTTGATGCTCAGAGCCGCTTCATAAACGGCGGAGATAATTTCCTGCTTTTTATCGCGGGATGTTGCTGAGAGAAGTGCTTTTTCTTCGGCTGCGTCGAGCTGTGCCCATACGCGGTCGAGCTTGCTCATCTGCTTTGCTTCATAGGTAACGGTGCGAACGCCTTCTGCGAGGGAGAGGACGGGGATCGCCGCGAATACCATGATGAGCACGAGAGCGGCTGCGAGGAGTTTGCGGATCTTCATTCTTAGACCTCCAATAAAATAATTTTTTTTGCTCGATCGTGCGCCACGCGGCGCTTGAAGGAACGAGAGCCTCGTTTGCATCAAGCGAATCGTGCCGCCAATCTGCATGAATAGGATATCATTCCGTATATCGGCTTGTCAATCCATTTTGCGCAAACTTAATAATATAATTAGAATCTTGTAATACTCAAATGGCGCAATCAAATTATCCAGAATTGACAAAACGCGAAAAGAAAGAGAAAGCAGCTAATAAATAAAAGAAAATAATTGACGACAGCGGTTGAGTTTAACGCTAAAACAGAACGAAATTTCTAAAACGGTTCAAAGGTTGTCTAAAATGGATAATCTGGCAAATGTTCATAGTTGCACAATGTCTTTAACCTTTAATTTAGGCAAAAACGGGTTATTGTATATAAAATGATAATAATTGGCGCAACATATATGATATAGTATCCCGTTTTATGCCAAACTCGGTGATGGCTGAGGTGCGTTTTTGTAATGATATAAGGTTATTGCAATTTGTGAATATCTTTCAAACTGCAATACTGCGAAAATTTAATATACCCGCCGCGGGTTTGCGGCGGGTATAGGGCTGCAAATATATGCTATTGTATAGAGGGCTTACGGATTCAGCCTGTCCGGGCTGCGGAAGAGGAACATCGCTTCCTTGATGGTGAGCCCGAGAAGGAGCATCGTGAGGCGGTCAACGCCCAAGCCGAAGCCGCCGTGGGGCGGGCAGCCGTATTTGAAGAACTCGAGGTAGAACTTAACGTCCTCGCCAAGCCCCTTCTCGTCCGCCTGCTTTTTAAGCTGCTCGTAGCGGTGCTCGCGCTGTGCGCCGGTGGTGATCTCAACGCCGCGCCAGATAAGGTCGTAGCCAAGGGGATTGCCGTTCTCGCCGCGCATGTGGTAGAACGCGCGCTTGGCGGCGGGGTAATCCACAACAAAGAGGAATTCGTGGCCGTATTTCTTCATGACCCATTCGCCGCTCAGCTTCTCCGCATCGGTCGTAAGATCGCTGCGGTCGCCGCCCTCGGGCTTGTAGCCGTATTCCTTTTCAAGCTCATCGTAAAGCTCGTTCAGCGAGATAACGGGGAAGGGCAGGGTGGGCACGATGACCTCGGTGCCGAAGGCTTCCTTGATATCTTCGCCGAACTTCTCCTTAACAACGCCGAGCGCGTAGGCGAGCATGCCCGCCTCCATGTCCATAACGTCGCGATAGGATTCGATATAGCTCATCTCAAGGTCGAAGCCGGTGAACTCGGTGGTGTGCTTGCTGGTGAAGGATTTTTCCGCACGGAAAACGGGGCCGACCTCGAAGATGCGCTCGAAGCCCGAAGCCATCGCCATCTGCTTATAAAACTGCGGGCTCTGGGCAAGATACGCCTTGCGGTCGAAGTATTTGACCTCGAAAACGTCCGCACCGCTCTCGCTCGCCGCGCCGATCAGCTTGGGCGAATGGATCTCGATAAAGTCGTTGTCCATAAGATACTGCCTCATCGCATTCACGATGCAGCTCTGCACCTTGAAGAGAAGCTGATTCTCGTCGGTGCGAAGATCCACCCAGCGGTAGTTGAGCCTCTGATCGATGAACGAGCGCTCCACGGCCTGCTTTTTCTTGGTGGCCGGGATCTCCTTGCGCACGATAGGCAGGGCTTCCGCCACGGATTCGACCTTGATCTCGGTGGGAAGCATCTCGATGCCGCCCATCTTGACGTATTCGTTTTCCATCACGGGGCCGATGCAGGTGATGACCGAATCGGGCGTGATCTTGCTGAGCTCATCGAGCATATCGGGGCATTTTTCCTTCTCAACGGTGATCTGGAGCTTGCCGGTGATATCCTTGATAACGATGAAAGCCATGCTCTTGCCGTCGCGGAAGTTCTCCACGAAGCCGGAGACCTTTGCCTCATTGCCGATCATCGAGCGGATATCCTTAATCATTGTTCTGTGCATGCTGCTACCTCTTTTGATTATTCTTTTTAGTATTTTTATTATTTTGTTTTGAAAACTATCTCTTCGGATGCCTTGTATATGGCGTATGCGGGCACGAAGCCGCGAACGCAGGAAACGGGGTAAACCGTGCTTGCCCTGCCGATCACGGAGCCGGGGTTTAAAACGGTGTTGCAGCCGATCTCGACCTGATCGCCGAGCATCGCGCCGAACTTTCTGCGCCCGGTGTCGATCTGCACCTCGCCAGATTTGACCGCAACGGGGCTGCGGTCGCTCTTAACGTTGCTGGTGATGGAGCCGGCGCCCATGTGCGCCTTGTAGCCGAGGATGGAGTCGCCGACATAGTTATAATGCGGGGTCTGAACGCCGTCGAAAAGGATAACGTTTTTCAGCTCAACGGAGTTGCCCACAACGCAGTTTTGCCCAACGAGCGCATTGCCGCGGATGAAGGCGCAGTGCCGAACCTCGGTGCCGTGATCGATGATACAGGGGCCGCTTATCCATGCGGTGGGATAGACCTTTGCATCCTTGGCGATCCAAACGTCCTCCTTGGGATGGTCGAACTCATCCTCGGGAAGCGAAGCGCCTATTTTAAGTATAGCCTCGCCGATATGATCGAGCGCTTCCCATGGGTATTTTATTCCCTCAAAGAGGAAGGCTGCGCGGGTCTTGGATATATCGAAAAGATTTTTTATTTCAATATCACTATGCAAAAGCTTTGAAATATCCATAATAGCAGTTTCCTTTCGTTTTTATGGCGTTTATGGCGCTCAGCCCGTTATCAGACCCTCGGCTCGCATCGCATCGATGATGTGATCCACGGCCTTGGCGCAGGCTTCGTTGGTGGGAGCTTCGGCCATAACGCGAACCACGGGCTCGGTGCCGCTCTTTCGAAGCAGGATGCGGCCGTTGCCCTCGAGCAGTTCCTCGGCCTCCTTTGCGGCTTTCTGAACGGCCTCGTTGCTGACGGCGGCATCCTTATCCGCAACGCGAACGTTCTTGAGAAGCTGAGGGTAGATGGTAACGGGAGAGGCGAGCTCCGAGAGGGGCTGCTTGTTTGCAAGCATGGCCTGCATCAGCTTTATAGCGGTCAGAAGGCCGTCGCCCGTTGCGGAGTACTTGGTGAAGATGATATGGCCGGACTGCTCGCCGCCGATAAGATAGCCGTTTTGGCGCATGCATTCGTAAACGTACTTGTCGCCAACGTCGGTCTTGGCATACTTGATGCCGATGCGGTCGAAGGCCTTATACAGGCCGAAGTTGGACATAACGGTGGTAACGACCGTGTCCTGAGCGAGCTTTTCGCGATCCTTCATGTATTTGCCGTATATATAGAGGATAAGATCGCCGTCGATGATGCGGCCGGTCTCATCCACAGCGATGCAGCGATCCGCATCGCCGTCGAATGCAAAACCCACGTCGAGCTTGTTTTCCAAAACGAGCTGGCGCAGCGCCTCGATATGCGTGGAGCCGCAGCCGTCGTTGATGTTCATGCCGTTGGGCGCGTTGCCGATAACCATAACGTCCGCACCGAGGGTCTCAAAGATGTTTTTAGCCATCTGCCAGGTGCTGCCGTTCGCGCAGTCAAGACCAACGCGCTTGTCCTTGTAGGAATGCGTGGCAAGGCTGATGAGATAGCCCATGTAGCGGTTTCTGCCTGATGAGAAATCGACCACCTTGCCGATGGAATCGTTGCGGGCAAGCGGCGCTTCACCGAGCTCGCCGTCGAGATAACGCTCGATCTCGTTGATAACGTAGGGCTCCATCTTTTCGCCGCTCCCGTTCAAAAGCTTGATGCCGTTGTCGTGGTAGGCGTTGTGGCTGGCGCTAATCATGATGCCGCAGTCGAAATCATCGGTGCGGGTGATGTAGGAAACGCTCGGGGTGGTGGTAACGTGCATCAGATACACGTCCGCGCCGCTCGCGGTGAGGCCGGCGGTCAGCGCGCATTCAAACATGTAGCTCGAGCGGCGGGTATCCTTGCCGATGACCACGCTTGCCTTGTGCTCCTTTCCGTAATAGTAGCCGAGGAAGCGGCCGATCTTGAATGCGTGATCGACCGTCAGCTTATCGTTTGCATCACCGCGAAAGCCGTCGGTTCCGAAGTATTTGGACATGATCATTTCCTCCTGTTTGTTTGATCCTTCTGTTTCCGTTACTGTTTATTTAAGTAAGTCCCGCTCGTTCGGCGGCGAGCCGCATGGAGCGGGAGCATGCTCACAAGAGATATTTTTTTCGCTCCTCATCGGGAACGAGACCGCCGCCGGTTGCCCAAAGGATATGGGTAGAGAGGGCGAAGCGTGCTGAGATATCGGCGGAGAGCTTTCCGAATTTATTGGCCTTTACAAGCTCCGAAAGACCGTGCAGCGCACCTGCCGAGGAGGGCTCGATGAAAAGCTGCTCCGAGTCGTAAACGAGCCGCACAAGCGGCGCAAGGCGTTCGTCGGCAAATGTGATCTCGCCGTCTATGAGCCTGCCGACCGTATCGAAAACGAGCTTGGAGGCGGTGCCGACGGCGAGTCCGTCCGCATCGGTTTTTCCGCTCAAGCCGTATTTTGAGATATGCTCGCATTCGCCGCTGATAAGCGCGGTCAGCATGCAGGGCGCATTCACGGGCTCGATGAAGAAGCAATGCGCGTTATCCCCGAAGATGAGCTTTAGGCCGAAGGTTATGCCGCCGGGCGCTCCGCCAACTCCGCAGGGCAGGTACACGAATAGAGGATGTTCTTCATCAACGGTTATTCCGCGCTCGTCAAGCTGCCTTTTGAGCCTGAGCGCCGCCACAGCATAGCCCATGAAGAGGGCGAGCGAGTTTTCGTCGTCCACAAAATAGCTTTTTTCGTACGCATCCGAAAGCGCGCGGCCTCTGTTTACTGCCTCGGTGTAGTCGCCGTCATATTCGATAACGGTCACGCCGTGGCTGCGAAGAAGCGCCTTTTTCCATTCCTTTGCATCGGCGCTCATGTGGACGACGGTTTTAAAACCGATGGCGGATGCCGATATGCCTATGCTGAGGCCGAGGTTGCCGGTGGAGCCGACCTGCACGGTGTAATTCGAGAAGAAATCGCGGTGCTCGGCAAGCCTTGAATAGTCGTCCGCCTCGGAAATGAGCCCATGCTCGAGCGCGAGCTTTTCGGTGTGGCAAAGAACCTCGTAGATGCCGCCGCGCGCTTTGACCGAGCCCGCAATGGGCAGGTCGGAATCAAGCTTTATGAGCACCCTGCCGATATCGGAGCTTGCGCTCTCCCTCTCTACGGCCTGCTTGAGCCTTGGAGCGGAGCGCAGAGGCGATTCTATGATGCCGCCAGCCTGCTCGGTTTCGGGGAAGAGCCTTGCTATGAGCGGCGCAAAGCGCGCAAGCCGCCTTTCGGCATCGCGCACGTCCTTAAACGAATAGGGAAGGCTCGGGAGCACGTCCTTACATGGAGCGAGCCTTCTGTTTCGATAGAAAACCTCCCTGCCGATGAAGGCCTTTACGGGCGGCGCACCCTTTTCGCGCGGCTCCCTCGGGGGTTTTTCCTTCTTGGGCGGTTTGTAGTTGAACTTGGTCTGCGCCTCATCGAGCCTGCCTTGTGCGATGAGCATGGCGGCCTCTGCGGCGGCGGGAAGGGCCGATTCGATCGCTTTTCTGTCCTCCTCGTTCGGAACGCCGAGCACGTGGTCTATAAGCCCGTGCTCCGGCTTGCCGATGCCTATGCGGATGCGCGGGAAATCCTCGCTTCCAAGCTGCTCAACTATGCTGCGCATTCCGTTATGCGTGCCGGCGGAGCCGTTTGCGCGTATGCGCAGCGCGCCGCAGGGAAGGTCGATATCGTCGAAAATAACGGTCAGATCCTCGATATCGGGCTTGAACCAGTTGATCAGCTCCACGGCGGCGAAGCCCGAGGCGTTCATATAGGTTTCGGGCTTTGCAAGTACAACGCGCTCGGTGCCGATTCGTCCCTCGCCGTATATGCAGCGAAAGCCCCTGCGCTCTATGCGTATGCCGAGTTTTTCGGCAAGCTCGTCGAGCGCCATAAAGCCCACGTTATGCCTTGTTTTTTCGTATTCCCTGCCGGGATTTCCGAGACCGAGAATTATCTTCATGCGTTTGTGAGACCAAGAGCGATCCTGAGTAACAGCACGGCATCGACTATGGTTGTGAATCCATCGTCATCCAAGTCGCCATACAGCAGAACGTTTGAGTTCCAATCGGTGCCGATGACGTGGCGAAGCACTATAAGTGCATCCGCGGTTGTGAGTCTGCCGTCCTGATCGACGTCGCCGGGCAGATAGTGATCGAAAACGAGGACGTAAATTGCGGTCACAACGCGATCCTCGGTAACGTTTTCATAGCTTCCGCTCCAATGGGAGAACTCGTAATCCTCATGCACGGGCGGGGTGGGGGGCACCGCGCTGCCGCCGTTTGCAACGTTCACCTCTTGTATCAGCTCGCCGGTGAGTCCGTCCATGAAGCGCACCTCATGGAAAAGGGAGGGGTGGCCGAGCTCATGCTCGATCAGCGCCTCGAGCTGTGCCGCGCTGTCGAAGGTCGCGGGGAAATGATCCACAACTATTCCGTTTGAATTCACAAGGAAGGTTTGCGGAATGTAGGGGTAAACGCCAACGAGCTGAGAGAGCACGCTGTCGAGGCGCAGGCAGCGGTAGCTCAAGCCGAGCTGCTCAAAGAGCGCATCGCAGCTTTCGGGAGTGCTTGAAGAGTCCTCATACAAAAGCCCGTATACGGCGATCTCGCCGGAGCCGAACGTGTTGAGCGCATGCTGCATATAGCCGAGCTCGCGAATGCAGTCCGGACTCCAAGTGGAGAAATAGTGCAGCACCGTTATGCTCTTTTGGGAGAAAACGGAGCCTGTTACGCCTGCGCCGTGGATATCCGTGGTGGACATGGCGGAAACGTCGCTCCCGACGACATCAAGGTCGGCGGGAGCGACGTTGTATTCATTACCCGATTCGGCCAAAGCGGAAAAGCAGAGGGTGAATGCGAGCGCAAAAACAAGCAGAGCGGCAGTGATCGCGGTTTTGCGAGCCGAAGCGTTTATACGGGTATTCATGTGCTTTTTCATCTTAACAGACCTCGTTTCAATGGATATTTCGTTTGATCCTCCAAGGGAGGGGGCGCGATCATCCGCGCTTTTTCTTGTTGATCACCGCAACCGCGCTCAGGACTGCGCCAACGGCCGCCGCGCCGACAACGATGTACGGAACGGGGGAAGCCTTGCCGCCCTTCTTCTCGTCGCCGCTCTTTTCTTCGCGGTTCTCATCGACGGGCTTGTCGGTCGCGCTCGGATCGGCGGTTTCGGTGCCTGCGGGGGCTTCGGAAG
>CADBGC010000050.1 GCA_902794055.1 uncultured Eubacteriales bacterium
GGAGTAGGTCTGCTCCATCATTTCCTCAACGGAAGCGGGAGCCTTCTTGGCAACGTGCTTCGCCATGTTTGCAACCAGCGCCTTGAAGTCGTCGGTCTTGGCAACGAAGTCGGTCTCGCAGTTTACCTCGATGATAACGCCAACGCCGCACTTATCGCAAACGAGGCAGTCCACAAGACCCTCGGCTGCGATGCGGGAAGCCTTCTTAGCGGAAGCCGCAAGGCTCTTCTCGCGAAGATAGTCAAGCGCCTTTTCGATATCGCCATCGCACTCCTTGAGTGCCTTTTTGCAGTCCATCATGCCGGCGCCGGAACGCTCACGAAGCGCCATTACGTCTTTTGCGGTGAATTCCATTGAATTATCCTCCAATTATCTTTGATAAACAATTTTATAACGAAAGGGAGGTAAAGCTTATCTCCCTTTCATGAATAAACGAATTAGAAATTATCTTCCTTTTCGGCTTCCTCGGGCTCGCCGCCGATCTCAACGGCGGAGTCGGTCATCTGAACGCCCTGCTTGCCTTCAAGAACCGCGTCTGCGATCTTGGAAGCGATGAGCTTAACGGCGCGGATAGCGTCGTCGTTGCCGGGGATAACGTAGTCAACGTCATCGGGATCGCAGTTGGTGTCAACGATAGCAACGATCGGGATACCGAGGGTGCGTGCTTCGAGAACGGCGATGTGCTCCTTGCGGGGGTCAACAACGAACATACAGGCGGGAAGCTTCTTCATCTCGCGGATACCGCCGAGATTCTTGAGGAGCTTTTCGCGCAGAGCGCAGAGCTGAACGACTTCCTTCTTGGGAAGAAGGTCGAAATCGCCGTCGGCCTCCATCTTATCGATCTGGTTGAGCTTTGCGATACGGGTCTGGATGGTCTTGAAGTTGGTGAGAAGACCGCCGAGCCAGCGCTGGTTTACGAAATACATTTCGCAGCGCTTTGCTTCCTGCTCGATGCTCTCCTGAGCCTGCTTCTTGGTGCCGACAAAAAGAACGGAGCCGTCTGCCATCGCGATATCGCGAACGAAATTATAGGCTTCGTCGATCTTCTTAACGGTTTTGGAAAGGTCGATGATGTAGATGCCGTTGCGCTCGGTGAAGATGTATTCCTTCATCTTCGGGTTCCAACGACGGGTCTGGTGACCGAAATGTACGCCTGCTTCGAGCAGCTGCTTCATGGAAATAACTGACATGATAAAAAACCTCCTGTTTTTGATTTCCGCCCCGCGCTTCATCTCCCAAGGGAACCTCTGCTGAGGCACAGCCCCCAAGATCGGCGCGGGTGAGTTATTTCAAGCCTTTCTATTTTATCATAACCGAAAGCCACATTCAAGCTTTTTTGAAGTAAAAATCACGATTCTTTAATATATTTTCAAACCATTTTAACAGCAAACCTATTCCTTGCCGGCTTTTTTCGCCCTGCGCCTGCGAATGCGTTCGGAAGCCTTCTCGTAAAGCGCGGTAAGGTTCTTCTGCTGCCAAAATAGAATGAGGAAAAGCGCAAGCAGCGGCAGAGTGAAGAGCGCGGCGGAGAGGAAATCGCCGCCGATAAGCTTTTTGCCAACGGCGCAGAGTGTGAGTATGGTGGGTATGCAGCCCGTTCCGACAGCGAGCATGAAGGCGGGGAAGCGCACCTTGGTTTTCGCAGCGGCGTATGGGATGAGCCCGTTCGGAAGCATGGGGAAGAGGGTCGCAAGAAACACCATGAACGCAGGATGCTCCGAATCGAGTATTGCGCGCTTTTTCGTCTCGCCCTTCTCGTTAACCTTCTTTGAGGGCAAAAGCTTCTCAAGGCTGTCGCCGAGCTTCCTTGCGGCAACGAATATTAGCGCACTTGCCGCATTGTAGCCGAGGAAGCAGATCAGGAAACCGCGCCAAACGCCGAAAACTATGCCCATCGCGATCTGAATGGGTATGCTCGGCAGGAAGATTGTTATTATTTGAACGAATTGAAGAAGGAAGCCGATGAAGCAGCCGCGCAGATTTGTGAACTGCGAAAGGTACTGCTGAACGTCCGCACCGTTGCCCTTGGCTATCAGGTCGATAACGCCCGGAAGCACGCTTTCAACGGAAAAGTAAACAAGCAGCAGAACCGCAGCTATGAGCGCGATCTGTATCAAAAGCTTCAGTATTTTATTTCGCTTAATGCTTTTATCAGCCTTCAAGATTTATCCTCTTTGCTATTTCAAGTCCCGTGGGGGTAACGGCAAGGCCGCCCTTCGCAGTTTCGCGCAGATCGGAGCTCATCATCCTGCCGACGTTTTTCATAGCCACAACCACCTCGTCAAACGGAATGATGCTCGCGATCCCGGCAAGCGCCATATCCGCGCAGAGAACCGCGTTCGCAGCACCCATAGCGTTTCGTTTTATGCAGGGGCATTCAACCAGCCCCGCCACGGGATCGCAAACGAGCCCGAGTATGTTTTTGAGCGCGATCGCCGCCGCATCGAGCGCAGCCTTGGGTGAAGCGCCGCAGAGCTCGGCAAGCGCCGCTGCAGCCATAGCCGAAGCGGAGCCGATCTCGGCCTGGCAGCCGCCCGCAGCGCCGGAGATGCTGGCGTTCTTCGCGATTATTATGCCCACAGCGCCAGCCGCGAATAACCCATTCACAAGATCCATATCCGTAAAGCCACGCTTTTCGCTGCACATTATCAGAACAGCGGGCAGAACGCCGCTCGAACCGGCCGTCGGCGCGGCCACGATCTTGCCCATCGAGGCGTTGACCTCGGTAACCGCAAGCGCGGCGGCGCAGATTCGCGCCATGTCGTAGCCCATGTTCGCATTCTCGGCGAAGGCAAGCAGCTTTTCGGCGTTGTCACCAGCGTTGCCGGTCATGGTCTCCTGATTCTCGTCGAAGCCGATGCTTATAGAGCGCTGCATCGTCATCAGGTTTTCAAACATTTCGTTGACTATCTCATCGCGCGTGCGTTCGTCGATCTCGAGCTGATGCCTTATCATCACCTCGGCGATGGTAAGCCCCTCGGCCTCGCAGAGTGCTCTTAATTCATCTCCGGTTGAAAAAGCGTATTTCATACAGTACAGATCTCCTCTATGCCGTCAACTTCACTTTGGATATGCGCTATGCTCTCATGCGGCACGGGCGCATCGGTCTCTATCACCATGCAGGCTCCGCTTCGCTTTGCGCTTCTGAAAACCTTCATAAAGGCAACGTTTATATGCTCCTTGGCGAGTATCGCGGTAACCTTCGAGATAACGCCGGGAACGTCTGTATAAAACGCAATGAGGGTCGGATAATCGCCTGTGAAGGAGACCTGCATTCCGTTGATCTCAACGATCTCGATATTGCCCCCGCCGACCGATTCGCCGACCACCGTGAACTCGCGCCCCGTTTCGGTAAGAACGTATATGCGCGCGGTATTCGGGTGATCCGCCTCGTCCGCGCCCTTTTTTATTTCAACCCAGATATTCTCACTTCGGGCAAGAAGCATGGAGAAGCGCACACGCGAATCGTCGGGCTCAACGCCGAGCACGCCGGCAAGCAGCGCTCTGTCCGTGCCGTGGCCAAAGCCTGTTTCGGCGAAGGAACCGTATAGGGTCAGATGAACCTGCTTGGGTCGTTCGCCGTTCAAAAGCTTGTTTGCAACGAGACCTATGCGCACAGCCCCCGCCGTGTGGGAGCTGGAGGGGCCGACCATGCGCGGGCCGATTATATCGAATACGCTGAATTCCTTCATTTATAGAATATCCTTTTCGGGAATGGGCGGTGAGGGAGGCGAGCAGGAAGGTCTCGCCGTTGTTACCTATTTATATGCCCGTATTTTGTCCGTACCAGATTATAGCAGAAAAGCTCCGCCGTTTCAAGCGCAAAAGAGCCGGTATTCTGATTGTGGGTTTTTTCGACAAGTTTTGAGGCTTTTTCTACATATTATTATGTGCAGTTCGCTTCAAAAAAGCCGATGGATGATTTTTTATTGAAACGGTTGATTTTTTTGGGAATACTGCTCGTTATCCGTATCATTATTTCGTTTGGAATAAAACTGTTGCTATTCACGGCGTTTTATGCTATAATCACACTGACGGATATTTTAATGCCCGCTGTTTGGATTGTCCGAATTTCGGAAATCATCCGTATTTGCGGCATTATTTCGGAGGAAAACCCATTGGGAAAGATTGTCGGAAGACGGTACAGATACACGAGCGATTATAAGACCACGCGCTATCTCGGCCCAAGCGGCAGGGAGGAAAAGCGCATCGTCTATATCGGCAAGTGGATTCGCCCTCTGAACGACGAATCGCAGCTCAGGCGCATCGTGCTGATCGCTCGCGTATTCGTGGCAGTAACGCTTATCGCCGTTCTGTTCTCGCTGTTCATCCTTCCTCCGCCCGCTGAAGGGAAGTGGTACGTCATTGCTTTGGTCGTTTCGCTCTTCCCGATAGCATACGAAGTCATGAGCGCATTTCTGCTCTCCGCTAAAGCGGAAAAATTTGAACGGATAAAATTTGACAAAAGCTTCATCCGTTTGAGGACTTCATCCGTTATATGTATAGTAACAGTTCTGTTGGCGGCCGTAGGGCTCATCGTTTATTGGGCTCTTGCGCTGTTTAAGGTGTTCGAGCCGCCCGCACCGTACTCACTTCGCGACGCGCTGTTTGCTCTCGGCATCATCGCGGTGCTCGCATCAAGCTTTATTATCAATAATCAAATGAAGCTTGTGCGCACAGAGGAACTTGAAAACAACACAAAGCTTTGATCCCATGAGGGAAAACCACTTGAAGAAAACGGCGAAGTGCCGAAGCCGCAAAGTCCGCAAGGACGGCGCGGGCGAAGCTATTAGCCGCGATCAACAGGTGTTTCCATACGCACAATAACTTTTTAGGAGGAAAAAAATGCGTAAACTCAGTAGAATCCTTGCAGTTCTGCTCGCAGCAGTCATGGTTCTCGGCGCTTTCGTTGCTTGCAAACCCGCAAACGAAAACAAAACCACGCCCGAGCCCAAGTCCACCGATGCGGCGAACACCACCCCCGATCCCAACGTAACTCCCGGCAGCGATGAGACCACCGCTCCCGAGACCGACAAGCCCGCGGATGCAACTCCCGTACCCGACATCCCCCTTGTTGTTGCGTACAGCCCCTTCTCCCAGAAGTTCAGCCCCTTCTATGCCGACACCGCTTATGACCAGGATGTCGCAGGCATGGTTGGTCTGGGCCTCATGACCACCGACCGTATGGGCGGTATCATCTACAACGCCATCAACGGTGAGACCGTTCCCTACAACGGAACCGACTACACCTACAAAGGACCCGCAGACCTCAGCGTTAAGTACGACAAGGCTTCCGATCTGACTGTCTACACCGCGAAGATCCGTGACGACCTCAAGTTCTGGGACGGCACTCCTCTCACCGCGAAGGACATTCTCTTCACCTACTACACCTACCTCGATCCTTCCTACGTTGGATCCACCTCTCTGGCTTCCTACCCCATCGTAGGCCTCCAGAACTGGCGCACCCAGACCTCCGACGAGGTTTATGAGAAGTATGCTGAGATGGCTACCGCTATCTTCGAAGCAGGCGCCGATGGCTACACCGCCAACGACAATTACTCCGAGGATCTCTACAACTCCTACTGGGAGTGCATCAAGGAGGCTTGGACCAATGAGTGCCAGACCATCGTTGACTACTGCATGAGCAAGTATGCCAACGAAGCCAACGCTCAGGACGTTATCGGCAAGACCGTTGACGAGCTCAACGCTAGCGATGGCCTCAAGGTTGCGTTCGGTATGGGCGCTTGGGGTTACGGCAAGCTCGGTGAAGACGGCCTCTTCACCGACGGCGAGAACACCTGGGACCTTGTAAACGAGTTCCCCACCATCGAAGACTACTACAACGCAACCTACGCTAAGTTCGAGGGCGACCCCGTGGCGTTCTTCGACAAGGAGACCACCGGCACCGAGACCGCCAACGTTGTTGAGGCTGCGGATGCAGACTTCATCAGCACCTACGGTCCTCAGGATCCCGACATGGGCGGCAAGGGCATCAGCTCCATCACCGGTATCAAGATGGTCGACGATTACACCGTTGAGGTAACCCTCCATGGCTACAGCGCTCCCGCTGTTTACTCCGTCCTCGGCATCACCGTCACCCCCATGCACTACTATGGCGACGTCAACAAGTGGAATCCCGAAAACGGCCAGTACGGCTTCGATTTTAACGATCTGAGCATTCAGAAGTCCAAGACCGAGGTTCCCCGTGGTGCAGGCGCTTACGTCTTCGAGTCCTACAAGGACAAGGTCGTTACCTTCAAGGCCAATGAGAATTGGTACAAGGGCAAGCCCATCATCGAGACCATCAAGTTCAAAGAGACCGCTGCTGCTGAAGTTGCGACCGCTCTTAAGACCGGCGACGCCGACTGCGGCGAAATGACCGGTTCCCGTACCCGCTTCGAAGAAGTTGCCGGCATCAACCCCGAGGGCGAGATCACCGGTAGCATCATCACCACCAACAAGGTTGACAACCTCGGCTACGGCTACATCGGCCTCAACGCCGACACCATCAACGTTGGCGGCAACCCCAGCTCCGCTGAGTCCAAGGCTCTGCGCAAGGCTATTGCCACCGTTCTTGCTGTATACCGTGATGTATCCTTCGAGTCCTACTACGGCGAGGCTGCTTCCGTAATCCAGTACCCCATCTCCAACACCTCTTGGGCAGCTCCTCAGGCTTCCGATCCCGATTACAAGATCGCGTTCTCCGAGGATCCCCAGGGCAACACCATCTACACCGCTTCCATGTCCGCAGACGATAAGTATGCTGCTGCTCTCGAGGCCTCTCTGGCTTGGTTCGAGGCTGCCGGCTACACCGTTGCAGACGGCAAGCTCACCGCTGCTCCCGAGGGCGCTAAGCTCGACTACGAGGTAATCATCCCCGGTGACGGTCAGCAGGACCATCCCTCCTACAACGTTCTCTCTATGGCACGCGAAGCTTTCGAGACCATTGGCTTCACCCTTATCATCAACGATCCCGCTGACTCCAACGTTCTTTGGAACGCGCTCGACTCCGGCGAGCAGGAGATGTGGTGCGCTGCATGGGGTTCCACCATTGATCCCGATATGTATCAGGTCTACCACAGCAACAACATCGTTGGCAAGGGCGGCACCGACTCCAACCACTACCACCTCGCTGATGCACAGCTCGACCAGCTCATCATGGATGCACGTACCTCCGATGACCAGAGCTTCCGTAAGACCGTCTACAAGCAGTGCCTCGATATCATCGTTGACTGGGCAGTTGAGATTCCCGCTTACCAGCGTCAGAACTGCGTCGTGTTCAGCACCGAGCGCATCAACCTCGACACTCTGACCCCCGACATCACCACTTTCTGGGGCTGGATGAACGACATCGAGAAGCTCGAGATGAAGTATAACTGATGATTCAAAAAGGTTCTGCGGGCATTAGCCCACAGGGCAACTCTGTTGAGCCCACCTTTTCGGTGGGCTCAACTGGAATTCCGGCAAAATTACGCGGTTCCGGAACCGCGAGAGGGTGGTATACATGTGGAAATTCCTCGTTAGGAGAATTTTATTAGGTATTCTGATAGTCATACTCGGCGCATTCGTCGTGTATGCCGTTATTCGTTGCCTGCCTGCCGACTATCTGCAGAAGATGGCAAGGCAGCTCGCAGCAGGCTCCCAGGGACGCATCAAATGGGAGGATATGTACGAAAGTCTTAAGGTTCAGTACGGCATGAACACCGATATCTTCACCGGCTATCTCAAGTGGCTCGGCAATGCCATCACCGGCAATTTCGGCGATTCTTGGATGTACATGAAGCCTGTTACCAAGGTTTTCAGCGAAGTTATCTGGTGGTCCGTTCTTATGAACGTCATCACTCTTATTGTTGAAGTTTTGATCTCCATTCCGCTCGGTATTCTTGCCGCTCGCAAGCAGTACCATCTTACAGATTATGCGGTCACGGTCTTTGCTCTTATGTGTATTTCGCTTCCGAGCTTCTACATCGGCACGGTTCTGAAATACGTATTCGCGGTAAAGCTCCAAATCCTGCCGCTCTACGGCTTGACAGGTCGCTTCTTCGAATCGCTCTCGACATGGGGCAAGATCGGCGACATTGCCGTTCACCTTATCATGCCGGTTGCAACGCTTGCTATCCTTTCCGTTGGTAGTCTCGTGCGTTTCACCCGTACCAACATGCTCGAGGTGCTCAATTCCGACTACATCCGTACCGCAAGGGCGAAGGGTCTCAATGAGAAGGTCGTTGTCAATAAGCACGCCTTCCGCAACACTCTGATACCGCTCGTAACCGTTTTCAGCGGCCTGCTTCCGAGCTTCTTCGGCGGCGCTATGATAACGGAAACGATCTTCCAGATCCCCGGTATCGGTTACAGATCATTCCAGGCTATGCTCCAGGGTGATATTCCCTTCGCAATGTTCTACACCACGTTCCTGATGGTTCTTACGCAGGTCAGCTTGATCCTTGCGGACATCATGTACGCTGTTGTAGACCCGCGCGTTCGCGTCAATTAAGGAGGTACTTTTATGGCTAAAGAGAATAAAGCTATTGAGCCTAACAAGAACGAAGAAGTGCTCCAGGAAAAAGAGCAGCTGGCTCTCGATGACGCGCGCCGAGTTAAAGTGCTTTCACCCGGTATGCTTGTTTTCAAGCGTTTCATCCGCAACAAGCTTGCCGTTATCGGTATCATCATTCTTGTCTTCATGTTCATCTTCTCCTTCCTCGGACCTCTCTTCTCCCCCTACGGGATATCTCAGGTCTTCTTTAAGGAAGTTGATGAGCCCGGCGATTATGCAACGGGTAAATACGTTGAAGGCTCCCTTTTCTACCCCAGCAACAACACCGCGCTGAACTCCGCAGTGCTCAAGACACTCGGCGAGAATAAGGTTGCGGGCAAATACTCCCTGATCGCCGGTGAGGAGATCCCCTTTGCAGCCGGCAGCAATCACTACACTCTCAAGGTCATCAACCCCGACCCCGATAAGCCGAGCTGCGCCGTATACGGCACCACTCATATCGCAACCGCTTCCAAGGGTGAAGTAAAGTGGTATGACGAAAGCTTCGTAGACGAGGCTCTGCTCGTTGCTATCACGGAGAATGCCGCTCAGGATAAGCCCGGCACCGAGCTTGCGTGGGACGGAATGACCATCTCCATCGAGTCCGACAGGTTTGAAACCAAATACTACGCTCCCTCCAGCGAGCCCGTTGCGGTAACTTCCTACAGCAGCTATTCGCCGCTTCTTGGTCGCGTGGGCGAGCTTCAGGCGGACACCGCTTTCCTGCATGACATTGCTTCGGCGGTCAAGGCAGGGGAGACCTCCGTTACCCGCGAGGGCGAGACCTACAACCTCACCGGTGACACGATCAGCGGCTTCGTCCTCTCTTCGAGCGACGGCACTCCCCTTATGAACGTTGTCCGTGAGTTCATCTCCAAGTCCGTAAAGCTCGAGGAGCAGGATAAGGACGGCAACCCCGTCACCAAGGATAAGGATTTCCTTTCCCTCGTTTCCGATTCCAAGGCATTCGTTGAGGCCGCAAAGCAGGCTGTTGCCGAAAACGCCAAGGAAGTGGTTTTCGAAGACACGAGCTACGAGATCACCGAGAACGGCAACGAATACCTCATCCTCAATACCGACGGTCAGATCGGCATGACGGTAGTTACCTCATTCGATCCCGTCGAGAGCAAATACGATTCCCTCAGCTCGGATTTCAACTTCATCAATGCGATGGAGACCGCGATCGCTTCCGGCGCATCCACCTTCGAGTATGACGGCGAAACCTATTCCTATGCTGACGACAACGGCAGCTATTCCGCAAAGAATTCGGCCGGTGAGGACGTTGTTCTTGCTTCCAATATCGTTTACGGCCCCGCCAAGAACGGTATCGAGCTTACTGCGGACTTTGCAAACAAGCTCCGCGAGGCGATCGTTGGCAAGCAGAATAAGTTCACCTTCGTAGATCAGTACGGTGAAGAGACCGAGGCTCAGATCGAGCTCAAGGTCGGCAACTACTACGTCAAGACCATGCAGAAGACCTCCCTGTTCGATCAGAGAGCGCCTATCACTGCCAAGCATCTTCTCGGCACCGAGAACAACGGTATGGACGTTCTGACCCGCCTTATGTACGGCGGCCGCGTATCGCTTATCGTTGGCTTCGTTGTAATCTTCTTCCGACTCATCATCGGTGTTATCATCGGCGGTATCTCCGGTTATTTCGGAGGCATTGTGGATACTATCCTGATGCGTTTCGTTGAGCTGTTTAGTGCCATCCCGTTCTATCCCATGCTTATCATCATCGGCTCCGTTATGGATAACCTCCGCGTTGGGCCGATCCAGCGTCTGTTCATGACGATGGTGCTCCTCGGCGTTCTCGGTTGGACCGGTATCGCGCGTATCGTTCGCGGTCAGATCCTCTCCCTCCGCGAGCAGGACTTCATGGTTGCAACCGAAGCGACCGGTATCCGCACCAGCCGCAGGATCTTCAAGCATCTCGTTCCCAACGTTATGCCTCAGCTTATCGTTAATGCGACCAGTGCTCTTGGTGAGATCATTCTTACCGAGGCAACGCTCGGCTTCCTCGGTCTCGGTGTTAAGTACCCGATGGCATCCTGGGGCTCGATCATCAACCAGGTCAACGATATGCAGGTCATGCAGACCGCTTGGTGGATCTGGATCCCCGCCGGCTTGCTCATTCTGTTGACGGTTCTCGGCTTTAACTTCGTTGGCGACGGTCTCCGCGATGCGTTCGACCCGAAGATGAAGCGCTAAGGAGGTAATATTATGGCAAAGAGAAAAGGCGTTAATTATATCTCCAGGAAAGAATCCGCAAGGATCTCCTGTGAGAATCGCAAGATCACGAAAGCGATCGAGAAAAAGCGCAATCGCAGACACGTCGATCCTTCCGAATACCTGACCAAGATGCGTGATGACAACAACGTCGTCGAGTTCGACAACGTTCACACATTCTTCTTCACCGACATCGGCACCGTTCGCGCTGTTGACGGCGTTTCCTTCGAGGTTCCTCAGGGAAGCACCGTGGGTATCGTTGGCGAATCCGGCTGCGGCAAGTCCGTAACCTCCCTTTCGCTGATGCAGCTCGTTCAGCGTCCGCAGGGTCAGACCGTTGAAGGTCAGATCCGCTTCAACGCGGGCGACGGCAAGGTGTACGACATTGCAAACACCCCCACCAAGGTCATGCAGACCCTTCGCGGCTCCAAGATCGCGATGATCTTCCAGGAGCCCATGACCTCGCTCAACCCCGTTTTCCGTATCGGCCAGCAGCTCAACGAGGTTCTCGAGCTGCACTATCCCGATTGGACGGATGAGCAGGTCAAGGCGCGAACCATCGAAATGCTCAAGATGGTCGGTATCGCAAACAGCGAGGGCGTATACATGATGTATCCGCATGAGCTCTCCGGCGGTATGCGTCAGCGCGTTATGATCGCTATGGCGCTTGCCTGCGATCCGAAGCTCATCATCGCAGACGAGCCCACCACGGCGCTTGACGTTACCATTCAGGCACAGATTCTCGATCTGCTGCGCACCCTCAAGGATCGCATCAATTCGAGCATCATGCTCATTACCCACGACCTCGGCGTTATCGCCGAGATGGCAGACTACGTTGTGGTCATGTACTCCGGCCGTATCGTTGAGCGCGGTACCGCAAGCGAAGTGTTCCACAATCCCTGCCACCCCTACACCATCGGTCTGATGGCTTCCAAGCCCGTTGTCAACCGCCGCGTTGACCGCCTTTACAGCATTCCCGGTTCCGTTCCGAACCCGGTCAATATGCCCAACTACTGCTACTTCCGCGATCGCTGTGAGAAGTGCGTGGATAAGTGCAAAGGCGAATACCCGAAGGAGATCTACGTCAGTCCGACACACATGGTAGCCTGCTACCGTTACGAGGACTATAGGGACAAGAAGGAGGACTAACCATGGAAGCTGTCGAAAAAACCAAGAAAGCTGCCGAAGAAGTCAAGGAAAAGGTCCAAGAAGTTAAAAAGACCACCTTCGAACAGCTCGAAGAGAGGATCCAGAGCGTTAAGAACGAGCCCCCGATCCAGCATGATCCCTCAAACGTTCTTGAG
>CADBGC010000051.1 GCA_902794055.1 uncultured Eubacteriales bacterium
AATCTTATCCTGGGAAGGCCGATGTTTAAAAAGGGCGAAAAGGAAAAGGGCGTAAAGAAAGCGAAGTAAGCGGCAAAACAGAATAAGAAAAACGGCATGGCGAATCCTGAATGCGCCATGCCGTTTTAATAGGAGGGTGGATAGATGAAGTCAGCGGGCTCAGACAACGAGCCCCCATATAAAGACGATAGCAGTCATAAACGGCGCGAGCAGCCAGCCGATATGCCTTTGCTCGAGCTCCCAATCGGAGGGCTCGGCCTTTTCGGACTCGCGGATGCGGAAACTCCATTCTTAGCTTGCAGCCAACTTCCGGGCGGAGGGCTCGGCCTTTTCGGGCTCGCGGATGCGGAAACTCATGCGGTAGCGGAAAAGCTCATCGGCAAAAAGGATATCTACGATAAACAGCGCGGTGAAGAAGATACCTGCGAACCAAATGAGCCAGTTTCCCTTGCCCTTGCTTACGGAAAAAACGATGAAGAGCACGGTGAAAACGAGCGCGATAAGCAGAAGCAGGATCAGGATCGTTTTCTGAAAGCGGTCGAGTTTTTTGAATCTTTTTAAAAGCTTATTCATAGATACGATATAAAAACTATTCGGTTTATACAACCATGTTTAGGCCGACGATGAACATTACAAGCACCACGATGGGGCACAGAAGCCAGCCGATATACCTGCTTGCGAGCTCAAAATCGGAGGGCTTTGCATTGTGGGCATTGCGGATGCGGAAGCTCATGCTCCGGCGGAAGAGCTCATCGGCATAAAGAATAGAGAGGGCAATACCGATGCTGAGCAGAACGCATACGAGCCAAGCGCCCCAAGCGCCCTTATTAGTTTCATCGAGGCCGAGCGCAAACTGCGCGATCGCGTTCAGCGAGGGCTCGTCGGGATCGACGTTCACCTCTTGACCGCCGTTTTCATCGGGAGCATAGACCTTGCCGCCAATGATAAGATACGACGCAGGCACAATGAAATCGCCGCTCTCATCGATAAGCGTATCGCTGTTAAGCACCGTTCCGCGGAAGAGCATTTCACCGCTTCGCCGGATCTCAACGCCCGCTTTGGCTTCGCCGCGATACGCGCTCGAAATTATCGAATCATCGCGGTTCACAAGGTAAATGCCGAAGTGCTTGTCGCCAAGCTCATACGAAACGCCGCCATCGGGAGCGACCGTGAACTTCGCCGGCTGATCGTGAACTTTGCCGGTATAAACGGTGTTTTCGCCCTCCGTGCCGCGATAGAGAAAAGCTTTCCTGTAAACCATACCGCTTCGGGAGTTCTCCCGAATATAGAGCACGGTGAACAGCACGATCATTACCGTTAGAGCGATAAGCACTCCCTTTTGGAACAGATCGAGGGCTTTCAGCCTTTTCATCATAGAATAAACACTCCTTTTGCGGGCGCGTTTGCAGCTCCGCTTAATGTATAAAAAGCATATCATAAAGCATCGGCACTGTAAAGCCGCAGGGCGTGAAAATAGGGAGGCTTAATTCCGCAAAAAAGGCGAAATAAAAGCCCCGTCTTCGCAAAGGGGCGAAAACAGGGGAAAAAGTCAAAACACATTATAAAAAATGGTAATACAGCTTAAAATGTCAGCACGTTTTTATTGAGAAGCGCGCAGGGACGATAGCTCATCTTGGAGCGGTAGAGCCCCTCATCCTCCGCATCGTCCTGGCGGTTGATGTACTTGAGCCCGTCGCGCTTCATGTATTCCGCGAAGCTCATAGCAAGCATCTGGAACGCGCCGTGAACCGAGTGATCCGCCTTTTCAACGTGAACGTGCAGCGTGTCGGCGATGGTTTCGCCGAGCGTGAATCCGACGGCCCTTTCGCCCGCGTAGAGTATGCCGCCCGAGAGGTCGAGCAGGTCGAAGCAATTCAAAAGCTCCTCGGTGCGCATAAGGTCCTCGTCCGAAACGGCGTTGCCTTTTTCAAGCTCCGCATGGTGCTCGCGAAGGAATCTGAGCGCGGCATCGCGGTTTTCAAGGGTTAGCGGCTCGAAGCGATACTCGGGATTCTCGCGAATGAAGCGGTTGATATGGTTGCGGTGTGCGTGAAGCGCCTTGCCTGAGTAGCCGAGAAAATTCTTGTAGTGATAGAGAAAATCGGGACGGTCGATATCGCTTTCAACGCTCGCCTTTCTGCCGATGGCACTCTCTATGGGCGCTATCGCCTCATCGGGAACGGTGCACATGCGAAAAACCACGCCGCGGGAATCCGCATCCCGCTTGCAGGCGCGAACCGCCGCACCGAGATCGCCGCCGCCCACGGGGCAGGTGTAGTAGAGGGTGCCGTCCTCGCCGTGTTCCTCGGCATCGCCGGCGATGCAAACGAGCATGTCGTGCACGATGGCAGCCTTCATGCTGTAGAAATCGCGCCACATATAAAGGCAGCCGGGGGTGAGGTCGCAAAGCTTAATAGAGCTTGCCTTGAGCACCTCGCGGTTTTTGATGATGAACCGAGGCGTGATGGGTTCAAACTCGATCGCGGAGCATTTTTCAAGCTCGCGGATACAGGTTTCGCTGCCGCCTTGCTTACAGCAGGCACATACGGTGGCATTCATAAAGGCTTAAGCCTCCTCGCTTTCGTCGTCCTCGTGAGCGTGTTCATGCTCATGGTCGTGGCCGCAGTCGGCGCAGGTACATTCAACGTCCTTGCCTTCCTTGCGGGCATAGTAGTTGTCGATGGCGGCCTTCACGGCCTCCTCGGCGAGCACGGAGCAATGCAGCTTTGCGGGGGGCAGACCCTCGAGCGCCTCCACAACGGCGGAGTTGGTGAGATTCAGCGCCTCGTCGATGCTCTTGCCCTTTATGAGCTCGGTGGCCATGCTGCTGGTGGCAACGGCGGCGCCGCAGCCAAAGGTCTTGAAGCCAACGTCCTCGATGATGCCCTCATCGTTTATCTTGAGAAACATCTGCATAATGTCGCCGCATTTCGCGTTGCCGACCATGCCAACGCCGTTTGCGCCCTCAACCTCGCCCATGTTGCGCGGGTTGGAGAAATGATCCATAACTTTTTCGGTGTACATAATATTTTTACCTCCTATTAAAGGTCTTTTTATTCCTAATGCAATTCTTTATGAACGGTGATATGATCTTGAGAAATTCCGAAGGAATTTCATCCTCAACTATTCACTATTCATTATTCGCTATTCACTAAAAGGCGCAGCCCTTTATCCTTTATACAGGGGGCTCATTTTGCGCAGCCGTTCGACCACCTTCGGCAGAACCTCGAGAACGTAGTCGACCTCCTCCTCGGTGGTGTCGTCGCCAAGCGTGAGGCGCAGCGAGCCGTGCGCGATCTCGTGCGGCAGACCCATAGCAAGAAGCACGTGCGAGGGATCGAGCGAGCCGCTCGTGCAGGCGGAGCCCGAGGACGCGGCGATGCCGTTTATATCGAGCATAAGCAGAATGGATTCGCCCTCGATGTATTTTATGGAGAAATTGACGTTGCCGGGCAGGCGCTCGGTGGGGTGGCCGTTGAGCTTCACCTCGGGGATGCTGCCCGCGATGCCCGTCATGAGCTTATCGCGAAGATGGGTCATCCTTGCGCTCGTTTCGTCGATAGCGGAGCAGGCGAGCTCGATCGCCTTGCCAAGACCCACGATGCCGGCAACGTTCTCGGTGCCCGCGCGCTTATTGCGCTCCTGTGCGCCGCCGGTGAGCAGAGCGGGAACGACTATGCCCTTTTTAACGTACAGCGCGCCCACGCCCTTGGGGCCGTGGAACTTATGCGCGGAGAGGGAGAGCAGGTCGATATTCATATCCTGAACGTCGATATGCACGTGACCGACGGCCTGCACCGCGTCCGTGTGGAAGAAAACGCCCTTTTCGCGGCAAACCTCGCCTATGCGCTTTATCGGCATAACGGTGCCGACCTCGTTGTTTCCGAACATGATGGAAACGAGGATGGTGTCGGGCCTGATCGCCTCGCTGACCTGCGCGGCGGTGACCATGCCGTATTCATCCACGGGCAGATAGGTCACTTCATAACCCATCTTCTCAAGGCGCTCGCAGGTGTAGAGCACCGCGTGATGCTCCACGGCGGAGGTGATGATATGCTTGCCCTTTTTCGCGTAGCGCTGCGCGATGCCAAGAAGCACCATGTTGTCCGATTCGGTGCCGCAGCCGGTGAAGATTAGCTCCTTATCGTCGGCGGCGTTTATCGCCAGAGCGACCTGATGGCGCGCGTTTTCGACCGCCTTATGCGCCTCCTGCCCGAAGGTGTGCAGGCTGGAGGGGTTGCCGTAGATATCGGTCAGATACGGCATCATCGCATCGAGAACTTCTTTTTTAAGAGCGGTCGTTGCCGCATTATCCATATAGACCCTTTTCATTTTAATCAAGGTTCCTTTCCTTTTGCATTATATAGTCGTTCGCCATATCGCGAATGGTGGTGGATTCGAGCACGGAGTCGATGCGCTGCTGCAGCTTGAGCCACAGAGGCCTTGCCGCGCAGGAGCAAACGTTTTCGCAGTCCGTTCCGCAGGTGTCCACGCATTCAACGAGCGCCGTGCTGCCCTCAAGCGCCTTTAAAACCTCGCCAACGGTGATCGCCTCGGGCGGCTTTGAAAGCTTGTACCCTCCCGCGGCGCCGCGGCTCGCGCTTACGAGATGCGATTTTTTGAGAAGAGCTATGAGCTGCTCAAGGTAGGAATAGCTGATCCCCTGTCGCTCGGAGAGCTGCGCGATGGAAAGCTTGCCGCCAGAATCATATTCGGTGGCAAGATCGACCATTGCCTTGAGCCCGTAGCGCCCCTTGGTGCTGAGCTTCATATTCCACACCCCCGATTCTTAATTAGTGAATAATGAAGAATGAATAGTAAAGAGTGAATGGTGAACGGTGAATGGTGAAGAGCGGCGGCAGGTATCCACGAAGGGAATAGCTTTGACTTGTTTATCCGCATTTATCCGCGCTTCGCCGTTCACCCGATAGTCTGCTTCACTTTGAGTAAATCATACCATAACGATAGGAATTAGTCAATAATTCCGAGTTGATTTGTCGGATTATATTTTAAACCTGCAAAAGTTTGCCGATGAGTGCCGAAGTAAGGGGAGTTTGAACCGCTTTACACGCCTAAAAAGAGAAATTATTAAAGATAACTCTCTTAATAGTTGACTTTGGCAGCCGAACGTGGTATAATGGAAATAGATGGGGATGCGTTGGCGCCGCTCTTTCCGTCGGGAGGGGATCTTTTGAAGCTTTTATCATCAAAAAGCGAAAGGTCTCTATCGGTATACGCGCCGCTAAAAGAGCGACTTGGGCTTTAGGGTAGGCCCTCGGCGCTTTTTGTTTTCGGCGCACAAGACTGTTAAACCACCGCGGGTAAGGTCGGCGCGGCGTATGCCATCTGAGCGAAACTGAAAGGAACAGGCGAAGATGATGAAGAAACGAAGGAGCATCGCGGAGCTTATCGACGGCATCCTCGATAAAAAGGTCGGGGAAGCGGAGCACGAGAACGGCGGCGAACATGGCGGCGCGAACGGGGAGGATGACGGGCATCTTGCAAGGCTCGGCGCGGCCTTCCTCGCAAGGCTGAACCTTCCCGAGGGCATGGACGAGCGCGAGGCCGCCGAAAGGATCATCGCGATGTGGAACGATGCGGATACTCGCGGCGCGGCTGAAACCGAGGCCGAGCTCGGCGAAGAGTATACCGAGGATACCGCCGAGGAAAACGAGCCTATTGAAGACACACCCGTGAGCGTGGCTCGCGGCGAAAAGCATGGGGGCAGGCTTCCCGCTCCGATTCGCGGCGGGCTGTTCGAGGCACCGAGGGCGGACTACGAGAGCATGAGCGCGGAGCAGTTCCGCAGGCTCAAAAAGCAGCTTGAACGCGCGAGCATGGACGGCAGGAAGATCCGCCTGTGAGCGCGGAGCATGAACACTACGATCAAAAGAAAGGAAAATAAACATGCCTAACGATACTTCCAGAAACTATATCAACACCACCGCGAGCAGGGCGGTCAAATTCCCCTCCAAGTTTTACGACAGGCAGCTTCTTGAGAGCGCCAAGACCCGCCTTGTTTACCAGGAGTTCGGTCAGAAGCGTTCCATCCCGCGCAACAACGGCAAGTACGTCAACTTCCGCCGCTGGAACCTTTTCGACCCCGCAAGGGCGGTGAGCGGCCTCGTTGAAGGCGTTACCCCCCTGGGTCAGACCCTCTCGCAGACCGAGGTTGAAGCCGAGGTGAAGCAGTACGGCGCATACGTGGAGGTCAGCGATCTGCTCGATCTTACCGCCTACGATCAGGTCATCAACGACTCCGCGGAGCTTCTGGGCGAGCAGCTCGGCACCGTGGTGGAATGGGTCACCCGCGATGCGGTCTCAAACGGCAGCAACGTTCAGTATGCGGGCGGCAAGACTGAAAGAAGCCAGCTCGGCGCAAGCGACAAGCTGACCACCACCGAGATCAGAAAGGCTGTGCGCACCCTTAAAAAGAACAAGGCGCGTCCCTTCAGCGAGAACGGCAGAACGCCGCATTTCGTTTGCATCTGCTCGCCCGAGGCGACCTACGATCTTCAGAATGATGAGATGTGGAAGAACGTTTCCACCTATCAGAATTCCGAGGCGATCTACAGCGGCGAGATCGGCAGGCTCTTCGGCGTGGTTTTCGTTGAGAGCACCGAGGCGAAGGTCTTTTCCCAGACCGTTCGCAACTACGTTGACGACGACACCACCTCGAGCAAGACCTTCGTTCTTAAGAACGAACCCACCGAGGAGGAGCTTGCGTATCTCTCCATCCCGGGCAACAAGATCTGCATCGGCGATACCGAATACACCCTCGCCGCCGACACCACCTACGATCCCGAGACCCGCACCGTGTATCTGACCGAGACCGCGAGCCTGAGCGCGGACGATGCGGTTTGGAGCGACGACGCGGGCGAGCGCGCGGCGGATACCAACCGCGCAAGGGACGTTCACGGCACGATTGTTTTCGGCAGGGATGCCTACGGCGTTGTGGACGTTGAGGGCAAGGGCGCGGTAACGCTCATCGTTAAGCCCCACGGCTCGAGCGGCACCGCCGATCCCCTCGATCAGCGTGCGACCGTCGGCGCGAAGGTAACTGCGTACACCGCCGCGATCCTCAACGATCTGTGGCTTGTGCGCATCGAGCACACCGTTTCCTGAGCACGCCTGATCTGAGCTGATACGCGCAGGGCGGGGGCGCGAATAAGGCGCTTCCCGCCCGAGAAACAGCAAATATGATTAGAAACGGGGGATAGAATGGCAAAGTTTTTCTTTACAAGCGGAAGGGTGCGCCCCGAATCGAAAAAGAGGGGCGAATACGACGTGAAACCGATACGCCCTCACTATTCCGAGATGGGCGGGGGCGGCGTGAACACGGCCTCGGGAGGCTCTGCAAACGGCGGCTTCTTCGATGCACAGGCGCAGAGCTCCCAAAGCGACGGGGCATCCGCTCAGCACATGAGCTCGGGAGGCGGGCATTACCAACAGAAGGGCGGCGAAGGCGGCGATGCTGCGCCAACAGGCGGCTACGATGCGGGCAGCTTCGAGGACTATTACAGTCGCCTTATCTCCGCTCTGCACAGCTACGGCATAGATATGGCGCTGCCCACGCTCGATGAGCTTTATAACCAGCTTTCAGCGTTTCTGCGCCCCTCTGTGGATGCGGCGATAGCGGGCAGACAGAAGTACGGCGAAACCGTTATGGCGGAGCTCGATGCGGATGCCTACTCG
Organism: uncultured Eubacteriales bacterium; assembly: GCA_902794055.1. GTDB lineage: Bacteria > Bacillota > Clostridia > Christensenellales > CAG-138 > PeH17. The sequence goes on from CADBGC010000051.1 coordinate 7,696, forward strand.
CGCGGCATGGGCGCATCGAGCTATCTTTCAAGCATGAAGAACCGCGAGTACGACGATATCGCAAACGACGTCGCAGCGATGGAATCAAACTATAATTCCACTCTTGCGGAGTATCTTTACAACGCCTCGAACGAGCTTGCGAGCATACAGGCGCAGTTCGCGGAGATAAACCGTCAGCACGAGCTCGAGATGCAGCGCCAGCTTCAGCAGCAGGCATACGAAAACGAGCGCCTGCGCCGCCAGCAGGAGTTTGAGGCGGAGCAGGAGAGGCTCAGGCGCGCTTACGAGATGGAGCGCCTGTGTCAGCAGCAGGAGTTTGAACGCGCCATGCGCGAAGCATCGGGCGCGGGCGGCAGCGGAAGCTCCGGCGGCGGTTCGGGCGGAAGCGGCGGCTCGGGCGGAAAAGGCGGCTCGGGCGGAAGCACGGGCGGCTCGAGCGGAAAACCCAAGGTGGATAAGACGGGCTCCGGCAGAGGCTCGGGCGCAGGGTATACGGATACCGGCAGCGGCAGCGATTCCAATTACTATAACTACACGGTGTATCTGAATTCGCTCTCCTCAAGCGATCGAAGCAGCGTTTTCAACAGCAGCTCGGCATATTGGACGGCGATCCGCGAGGAGCTGAGAAGGAATCTTTCATCGGCCCAGTACGAGCGGCTGCGCGCGGCGTTCGATCCGAATTATTCGGGCGGCGGCGGAACGAGCTCGGGTCAAACGCCCGGAAGAAACTGGAACGTGAACACGACCAACTGATGCTTTTATTGTGAATCGGGATTGGGGCGGACTTTTCCGCCCCGAAACGGGCGCGAAGAAGGAAATACGCTTGCCGAAAGGCGAATTTGAAATGATTTTAACTAAGGATAAGGAGTTTTAAAAAATGAAGAACGCATTGGATTTTATTCGCTTCGCGCTCTCGCACGCAAAGCTTGAAAGCATACCTCTCGGAGCGAAGCTGCCGCTGGATATCGAGGAGTGCGGCACGGAGGAATGGGAATACCTGCCCGGTATGAAGGGGGAGCAGGTGACGGATGAGCTTATCGAAGCGAAATATGAGAACTTTTATAAGCTCTTCGGGTGGACGAGGGAGCGATTCGACCACGTTACGACCAATTTCGCCAGAAAAAGGGTGCGTGCCTGCGACAGTCAGGGGCTTTTGACGGCCTACACGGGCATGGAGGCCACGCCGAACTACTGCTACAGCGCATGGTGCACCGAAAAGGGAAGGATCGGCACGGTGAAGCGCCCATACGCGATAGGCGAGGCGGTTTTTATAATGGACAGCGAGGAGCGGATGATGCACACGGGCTTTATCTGCGGTCAGCTCGGCGGCGAACCCCTCGTTGTGGAGGCGCGGGGCATAGCCTTCGGCGTTTGCGTAACGAAGCTTTCGGAGCGCCCGTGGACGCACCGCGGATTATGCACCAGAAGGCTCATATACGATGAAAACTGCTACGATGAGCAGATCGTACTGAGCCTTCAAAAGCCGAGGGTGCAGGGCGAAGCCGTTAAGATGCTTCAGCAGGCGCTGAATGCGCTTGGTTATTTCGCAGGCGATACGGACGGAGTTTGCGGTGAATTCACCTTGAGCGCGGTGAAGGAGTTTTCAAAAACTCATCTTGCAAGGCTGAAATAGCCTTATGCTTTTGCTTTGCGCGGCTTTGAGCGAAGCGCAAGTATGCTTATGAGCGCACCGAGAAGCACCAGCGCGCTGCCAACGCCCTTCCAAAGCCCGATCGCTTCGCCGAAAACGAGCATGCTGGTGATGGAGGCGAAAACGGGCTCAAGCGTGTTGAGCGCGGCGGCGGGTGCGGAGCCGAGTATGCGGATGCCCGCAAGCAGCAGGCGCAGACCGAGGATATAGCCGAACGCGGCTTCGAGGAAGAGCAGCAGCCACATTACGGGATCGGTCGGTATGCCGATGCGCTTGGTGGCAACGGCAACTATGAAGCTAAGAAGCGATGCGGCGCCGGTGATATAGAAGTTTGAAACCGCGGAATCGAGGTGCGCATAGCTCGAATTCTTCCCCGCGAGGAAGTAGACGGCGTAGGCGATGCCCGATGCGAGCGCGAGCAGCACGCCGATAAGCTCCACCCTGCCCGAGAAGGATGAGCTTGAGATGAGCGCGATGCCAACTATCGCGAAGAGGAGCGAGGTGAACAGCGCGGAGCTCGCCTTTTCCCTGAAAAAGAGAATGCCCGCGAGCAGAACGAACACGGGATAGGTGAAGTTTATAACTATCGTCATTCCCGCAGGGATATAGAGATAGGCGTAGGTGATGAGAAGAAGCGTTGCCGCCAAAGCCCCGCCGCCGAGCGTGGAGAGATGGAAGAACTGCTTTCCGCTCACAGTAAGCTTTTTGCCGCCGGTCAGCGCGTTTAAAAACGATATCACGCAGGCGATGCCCATGCAGAGGGCAACGAGCGTTTCGTTGGTGACGGCGCGGACGGGGGAGGCGATCAGCGAGGCGGCGAAGCTGCCGGAGCCGAAAACGCGAAGCACGAATTCCTTGGGGAAGCCGCCGCGCAGAGCCGCGTTGGAGAGTATCGGCGTTATGCCGTAGCAGGCGGAGGCGAGCACCACGAAGAGCACGCCGAGAAAGACGCTGCCGCCCTTTGTGCGCTTTTTTCCGCCCGTGTTTGAGGGGGCTTTGCTTGAATTTCTATTCGTATCCATTTAGGCAAGTCCTTTCGGAAAACTGCATCCCTATATTACAACATTTGAGCGGATTTGTCGAGCGACATTTGGGCATGAAAAGGGGAGAAGCCGCGCCCGAAAGGAATAAGGCGCTGAAAACGAACCGAAAAAGGAAGGGAGAGCGCGGGATTTTCCCGCCGCACGATCCACAATTCACCGTTGATCATTCACCGATAAAGAACACCGATCCGATCGAAAGGAGAGCAAAATGGAAACGGAAACCATCATTATCGAAAAGAACGGGAGCGGCGCTCCGTTTGAGTGCTGCATAAACTCTGTCAACTACCGCATAGAGCGCGGCGTGAAGGTTGAGGTGCCGCACGAGGTTGCCGAGCTCTACAGGCGAGGGCGGACCGAGAGGCTCAAGAGCGAATCGCGGCTTGCGGCGTTCAGCCGTGCCGACGGAATGAAGCTTTAAACCGAGAGGAGGAGCAGGATATGACTTTGAACGATATCATAGTTTCTGCGCTTGCGCAGCTCGACCGTGCGCACGATATGCAGACCGTGGAGGTGTATAGAACGCGCTTTGCGGCGTTTGCCAACGACGCGCAGAACGATCTCGCCCTGACGCTTGCGCTGAAACGGACGGACGAGGTGGAGCCCGAGGACGGCGTTGCCGACCTTTCGGCGCTGTCAAGAAGCTGCCTTCGCGTTGAAAGCGTGGAGCAGCTCGGCAAAAGGGTGCCGTTTCGCATGGGGGACAGCCCCGACAGGCTCTTTTTGCCCTATAACGAAAGGGCGAGGATAACCTACCGCTTCGCGCCGAAGGAGCTTCGCTCGGCAACGGATATAAGCGAGCTTCCCGAGGCGGTGCATCCGCTTATCGTCAGCTACGTGGTGGGTAGGGAGCGCATGGGCGGCGACGTTTCCACCCAGGGCGGCGGCAATATCTATCTTTCGATGTATAACGCCGCTAAGGCTAAACTCAGGGGAAGTCTTGCGCACGGCGATGCATTCACGATCACGAACAGGTACGAATAAATGAGCATAAAAACATACGATATCCCGTACTTTTCGGGAATAAATCAGGCCGGCGGCGAAAACTCGCTTTCAAGCAGATTCGCGATCGATGCCGTAAACATGGATACCGGGGGCGGATGCCTTCGCGTTGCAGGCGGGTTTTATAAGCTGAACGCCGTTCCCGTGCCGAACAACGGGCGAATAGAGCTGCTTGCGAGCCTCAAGACGGCCTCGGGCGAGATACCGGTCGTTATGAGCGGCGGAAAGCTGTATGCGCTTATCTCAAACCGCTGGACTCTGATGCACACCGCAAGCAGGCAGGATACGAACGTTACCTGCGACGCCACGATGGTGCGCATCGGCTCCACCGACTACCTCGTGATAGCGGACGGGCAGAATCAGCTCATTAAATTCGACGGTGAGAGCGTTACGGCCTTCGGCTCCGCG
>CADBGC010000052.1 GCA_902794055.1 uncultured Eubacteriales bacterium
ACCGGATTCAATACCTGATTGGGCGCACTAAAGATAAGGGTATTGAATCCTGATCCCGCTTAAAAATCGAGACCGTATTCATATCCTTTGCCCTTAATGCATATCAGGCATTGAATTTATTTGTTGTTAAGGATCGCTCCTTACGAGAATGATTTTATCAGCGAAAGGCCATCTAAACCACGACATTAAATGTCACTATAAAAAATCAATGTTTACTTAGATTTCTTAAAAATACGGTTTTCAAAAAAGTCAATAAATACGGGCATTCTATAGTGACATTTGATGTCACTGTTTGAAACAGTATTTTTCGAGCCCATCGGAATAATACTTGCATTGTTTGATGTTGTATTTTACGATAAATTATGCTATAATAATTACAGCAATATGAAAGGAGCTGAATGAAATGCCCAATATCAAACCCGTATCGGATCTTCGTAATTATAACGAAGTGCTAAAGGATATTGCTGTTGGAGAGCCTGTTTTTCTTACCAAGAACGGCCGCGGCAGATATGCTATTGTCGATATCGAGGAATATGAAAAAACCCGCGCCACTCTGAAACTTATGGGCGAGCTTGCAAAAGGCGAACTCAGCGGCAATGAAAACGGCTGGCTTAACATAGCGGATATTGAAAAGGAGCTTGGTATCTAAATGGCTGAGATCAGGTTTTCGCCCGAAGCCCTCGCCGATTTGAAGGGGATCAAGGCGTACATAGAGAATGAGCTTCTGAATGCACAGGCTGCGACAGACTCGGTAGCCGATATAATGAAACATATTCGGCAGCTTGCGGACTTTCCTGAATCCGGCGCGCCGCTGTCTTCCGTTATCCAACTTGATACTAACTATCGCTATCTCTCCTGTGGCAGCTATACCGCTTTTTACCGGTACGAAAACGGGATCACGTTCATCGACCGAGTTCTATACGGCAGGCGTGATTATATGCGAATACTCTTTGGCTGAAATGAAAAAAGTCGTCGTCAATCTCTTGGCGGCGACTCATTTGTTTCCTTATTTAAAGCGTTTTTACTCCGGCTGCGGTCAAGTATTTGTTTATCTCAACTATATCCATGTTTACCATAGTCATAAGCACCATCGAATAAGCCATATCCTCCTTTGAGCTTGAAAGACGATGACCAGCTTTTGATACAAGGTCGAAAGAATAGATCGGATGCAGCCTTAACCCTATACAGAGCGCCACTACGCTTGCAAGCGAGGGCTTTAATGTTTCGCTCGATCTATGCCTGTTTATCGTTCGTATCGTAAGCCCGCTTTCAAATGAGAGGTCTTCAATCGTGCATCCGAGCCTTTTCATATGTTCGCAAATGGTTTTTGAATAGGACGTAGGAAGCGACTCCATCACAGATGAGATCTCATCCGTCATGGAAACAAAGGTATCGGTATTCACTACGCATTGATTCTCTTTGTTCGGTAACGCTTCCATGTTCTGTACCTTTTAACGAAAAAACCGCCGACAGGAAAACCACGGAGATTTCTCTCCATGTAGATATCCTGCCGGCGGTATCATTTTCAATCCCGCCTTCTGAACAGTTTGGGATAGGGCTTACGATCTTTCACCGCCTATCTCTCTTTTTCAGATTTCATGATAAGTTTGGTCTGTGACCAAGACAACTCCATTGTCCCTCTGCAGCCAGATTTATTCGGTTGTAGTTATGCTAAAGTGCTAATTCAGCAATAATCATATTCATCAGGTTCTTCTATTTTTATTATTGCCCAGCGTCTTGCAATCTTAAATCGTGTTAGGGAAACCCTACATACTCCGCAGTGAATCCTTATCTCTCCATCAGCATTGCAAAAACCTGCAACTTTATTTCCACAATTTGGGCAGTGCCAAACAATAGGCTTCAACGGATCATACTTAGCCACATCCCATCACTCCTTTTACGTCCAGCCGGTAGCCATAGGCATGCTTGCGTTCATTACGCCGTTATAGGTCTGATCCTTGGCATTCGTAAAGCTGAGAATGTCTTTCTCTTGATAATCATTCTCATGCACTTCCGCGTGACAATGCTCGCATATCATCCAGCCGTCCGTTTCTTCAAGATACAGGCCTCGATTTATCGTGCCGCAGTTCGGGCATATCACATCATACTGTTTCATCCGAGTTCCTCCATTTTATACATCGATTACGGTTATAGAGTAGATATCATCAAACTTGATGATCTCATCATCGAGTTTCAGTTTCCTATACGCGGTATTGAGTGCGGTTATCCTGCCTCGCTTCACTACATCGTGAAAAGCGCAGTAGTACGCTATCTCAACTCGCATACCCTTTTGCAGTATGACAAGCGTTGCTGAGATCTTCGCGGCATCTTCATCGGAAACGCCGTGCTTCTCAACGCGGGAGTGCCGTTCCTCGCGGTCCCGCAGCGCTTCCTGCAAGCCCTTCATCGCATCGAATGGGGCAAAAATCTTAGCTCTTTCTTCGCGGGTCATCATATCCTGCTCTATGACCTCCTATGAACTCATTTCGCTCGCGCTGTGTGCCTTCGGGCATAAGATTTACCGCTTTCAGCAGTGCATTCTTTCCAAATCGCTCCTTGATATCGAGTGTTGCGCGCTGAACGCTTTCCTCGCGCTCGACCTGCTCAAAGTTGGTGAACAGGTCGTATCCGGCACAGCCTTCGTCACAGACCTCCGAAAAGGCTATTCCGAGCCGCCGTATCGGCGTGTTCCTGTTGGCTGTCTTTTCAAAGGCTCGTACCGCAGCTTCGGTGATAAGCGACTCAAGCGCAGTTGCGAAGTTCAGCTTGACGGTTCCTTTTGTCGGCGGTATCGCCTCATTCGAGTAGCCCGTATAGATCCAAACCTTATTCGCAATGACCTTGCGTTTCATAAGCTCGTCTGCACCGTTGATTGCCATTTCCTTGACCACCGTTCGCGCTTCTTCGTAAGTGTAGTTGCGCGGCAGTATCTGCGAAAACGAAACCGAGTGCGATTTGCTTCTATAGTTTTTGATATCCTCCATCAGGCAGGGCTCGCGCCCCCATGCGTGGTCTATGAGCAGCTCGGCGTTCTTTCCGAATGCCTTATAGAGTACATCCTGTGGAAGCCTTGTAACTCCGCGCATATCGTACACTCCGTATCTTGCCAGCCTGTTCGCCGTGCCGCGAGCGACCATCCAGAAATCGGTTATAGGTCGATGATCCCACAGCGTTCTTCTGTATGTATCCTCATCCAGTACGCCTATATGATCGGCAGAGTGCTTCGCAGTTATATCGAGCGCGATCTTCGCAAGATAAAGATTCGTCCCGATACCAGCGGTTGAAGGTATGCCGTATCTGTTGGCTATCTCGTTCATAAGCAGCTTTGCAAAGGCGGTCGGCTGCATCTTGTTTGCCGCGAGATAATGCGTTGCATCTATGAACGACTCATCGATAGAATACACATGGATATCTTCGGGCGCAAAGTAATCGAGATACAGCGAATAAATATCTGCCGCGTATTCGATGTAGAGCGACATCCTGGGGACCGCAACCTCGTACTTCACATTCTTCGGAATATCCGAAAGGCGGCAGCGGTTCTTGATGCCGAGCGACTTCATCTTCGGCGTTATCGCAAGGCATAGCGCGTTCTTTCCGCGCGACTGATCGGCTACAACAAGATTTGTTTCAAAGGGATTCAGGCCGCGCTCCGCACACTCAACGGAAGCATAGAAGCTTTTCATGTCTATGCAGAAGTATGTTCGCTGCTTATCGCTCATGCTCGATCCTCCTGTATTGCTCAAAATCTCGATGTAAGTACCATTATACACAGAAATATTCTCGTGTCAAGAGAATTTTCAAAACTTATTCTCTAAACAGCCGTGCAACTTCATTGCTCCGCAACTTGGGAAAACACAGCCAAAAACGAAGATGCCCCTATTACATATAGAGGTGGATACAGCAAAGCAGCATTCCGCAAGCACGAAAATTCGTTCGTCAGTACCAAAATCGGCACACATTCAACTTTCCTATGGCGATTTTTTCCAAAATACTGTATAATGTAACCATTCTTACAGCTTTCGGCAATACGAAACTACCGGGAGGAACTATGGCAGACATAAAAAAGGAACAGGAGCGCGAAGAACTGCATCGCGCGATATGGGCGATCGCAGATGATCTGCGCGGCAGCGTGGACGGTTGGGATTTCAAGAGCTATGTGCTCGGAACCATGTTTTATCGTTACATTTCCGAAAATCTTGCGAACTATATAAATGAAAACGAATGGGAATCCGGCAATCGGGCTTTTGATTACTCAAAGATGACCGATGCCGATGCGGAGGTTGCCCGCGAAGGTCTTATCGAGGAAAAGGGCTTCTTTATGCTGCCTTCGGAGCTTTTCTGCAATGTTCGCGCAAACGCTCCCCGCGATGAAAACCTCAACATGACTCTTGAGCGCGTTTTCAACAATATCGAGAACAGCGCAAAGGGCAGCGTTTCGGAAAACAGCTTTGCAGGGCTCTTCGATGATTTCGATGTGAACTCCAACAAACTCGGTGCGACCGTTGCCAAGCGCAATGAAAAGCTGGTCAAGCTGCTAAACGGCATTGGCGAAATGAACCTCGGCGATGTTCGCAACCATGATATCGATGCTTTCGGCGATGCCTATGAGTATCTTATGACGATGTATGCCTCAAACGCCGGCAAATCCGGCGGCGAGTTCTTCACCCCTGCCGATGTTTCGGAGCTTCTGACAAGGCTCGGCACGGTCGGCAAAGAGGCGGTAAACAAGGTTTACGATCCCGCCTGCGGTTCGGGCTCGCTGCTCCTTAAAGCCGTGCAGGTGCTTGGGCATGATGCCGTGCGCGATGGCTTTTTCGGGCAGGAGATAAATATCACCACCTACAACCTTTGCCGCATCAATATGTTTCTGCACGATATCGGCTTCCATAAATTCGATATCGCCTGCGAGGACACGCTTATCACCCCCAAGCATTGGGACGAGGAGCCTTTCGAGCTTATCGTCAGCAATCCGCCGTACTCCATCAAATGGGCGGGCGATGAAAACCCGCTGCTTATAAACGATCCGCGCTTTGCCCCCGCGGGCGTTCTCGCGCCCAAGAGCAAGGCCGATCTTGCGTTTATAATGCACTCGCTGGCATGGCTTGCGCCGAGCGGCACAGCGGCGATAGTCTGCTTCCCAGGCATAATGTATCGCGGAGGCGCGGAGCAGAAGATCAGAAAGTACCTTGTGGATAACAATTTTATCGACTGTGTTATCCAGCTTCCCAGCAATCTGTTCTTCGGCACTTCCATCGCAACCTGCATAATGGTACTCAAGCGCGGCAAGCAGGATAATAAAACCCTGTTTATCGATGCTTCCGCAGAATGCGTTAAGGTTACGAACAACAATAAGCTGACCGCGGAGAATATCGCGCGGATCGTCGATACCTTCGCAAACCGCAGCGAGATCAAGCATTTTTCGCACCTTGCGGAATACTCCGAGATAACCGAAAACGATTATAACCTCTCCGTTTCAACCTATGTTGAAGCCGAGGATACAAGGGAGAAGATCGATATCAAAGAGCTGAACGCAAGGATCGCAGAGATAGTGGCAAGGGAGAATGTGCTGCGTGAAGAGATCGATAGGATAATTGCTGAGATCGAGGGAGAATGATTCTACGCTTTCAGTTGTCAAATACTCTTTGATAACTGAAAGCTCGTAAGCAGCAATGAACAACACGCAAAAAATGCGTATTGTTACAAAGCAGCAAGGAGTGAATAAATGAGAGGCGAAAACGAGAAAAAGTGCCTTGATATGGTTATAAATAGGGCTAACCGAATTCGGTATTATGGATTGGCTCGGGAAGATGTGGATTTAATAGAATCCATGCTTAATACCGCTGCCCCGAATCCTGAATCGAGCAAGTTCCCTGACTTTCTTTGTGCGAACGGAATTATAGAGCATTTTCAGATAACGGCTTCCGAACGTATTGTTACGAGTACCTCTTCCAAAACAATTGATCGGGGTTCGGAACAGCATAAAGAGCTTGCTAAGCATAGGAAAAAGACCGATGCTTTGATAGAAGGTTTCAAAGAGAAGATGTCTGGTTCACCTTCTTTTGATGAAGTAAAAAGCGTGCATAGCAGCTTTAATCAACCGCAGCATTCACACGCCAATCTGATAGAATCTTTTAAGACGGCATGGGAAAAGCATATAGATAGTTTGCATAAGTATCAAGGCGCGAAATCTCCATGTGTTTTTCTGATCGAACATTCCGAATATGGGTTGGAAATGTTTGAAGATGTGTACGGTGATTTGAAGGAAAGCCTTCGTTTTGATGATTTACGGAAACAGCAGCGATTTGATTTTTACCGCTTGAGCAGAGATAAAAAACTGCTTGAATATATGTATGGCTTTACCGATGATGTTGACATAGTCATATTCTCATATTTGTATGGATGTGAAGTAATAAAACTGAAGAATATCCCGGAAATCTTGAAGCGGTTGCCTTGGGATTTCAGAATAGAGGCTAAACCGCAGATGTTTAACATCGAATCTGTTTATGGTATAAGTGCGAGGTGTGATGATGAGTAAGCTTGATGAATTGATAGCAAGATATTGCCCTGTTGGAGTAGAGTACAAACCATTAGAGGACATCTTAAAGATTAAGAACGGATCGGACTATAAGAGCTTCGATGATGGTTCTGTTCCTGTTTACGGTTCGGGTGGTATCATGACCTATATCGACAGATTTTCATACGATAAACCATCTGTTCTCATACCGCGGAAGGGTTCTATCGATAAGCTGTACTATGTTGACACTCCATTCTGGAATGTGGACACGATTTTTTACACGGAAATTGATGAGTCGAAAGCACTTCCGCGATATGTGTATCACTGCCTCCTTCGTGAACATTTGGAGCAATACAACACTGCGGGAGGTGTCCCCAGTTTAACGCAAAAAGTACTTAATAAAGTAAGAATCCCTGTACCTCCCCTTGAGGTACAGGCTGAAATTGTCCGTATTTTGGACAATTTCACGGAGCTTACAGCGGAGCTTACAGCGGAGCTTACAGCGGAGCTTTCGGCGAGAAAAAAGCAGTATGAATACTACCGCGATGCACTATTAAGTTTTGACAAAAATGGGGGGGCAAGTAGTGTATTATGGCGAGAGCTTTCCGAAATCGCGGATATCAGTACGGGAAGCAGCAACACGAATGAGGGCTTGGATGATGGCTTGTATCCGTTCTATGTTCGTTCGCAGGAGCCGTTGAGAAAGAATGAATACGAGTTTGATGAAACTGCCATTATCACCGCCGGAGATGGTGTAGGTGTGGGCAAAGTTTTCCACTATGTTGAAGGAAAATATGCTTTGCATCAAAGGGCATACAGGATTCATATCAAAGTGCCCAATGTGCTGCCGAGATATTACTTTCACTATATGAGAACGGCATTTTTGCCCTATATTCAAAAGACGATGTTTCAAGGCTCAGTTGCTTCGATTCGCCGTCCGATGCTCAACGCTTTTCCTGTACCTATTCCCGCGATGGAAGTTCAGAAAAAGCTGGTAAATGTTCTCGATAACTTTGAAACCATCTGCGCCGATCTAAATATCGGTCTGCCGGCCGAGATCGAAGCGCGGCAGAAACAGTATGAGTATTATCGCGATCTGCTGTTGACATTCGCCGAAACCGGTGAGATAATCGCTCAGACAGACAGACAGACAGACAGACAGACAGACAGACAGACAGACAGACAGACAGACAGACAGACAGACAGACAGCTCTAAATGATATATTCAGGCTTCTGCAGTATGTGTTTGGTTATGCGCCTGTTCCTCTCGGCTGTATTGCTTCTATCACTCGCGGCGGAAACTTCCAGAAAAAGGATTTTGCCGCGGAAGGTAAGCCCTGTATCCATTATGGGCAGATCTATACGCGCTATGGAATAACCGCAAGAGAAACGCTTACGAGATTAAGCCAAGAAGTCTTTGATAAATCAAAGAAAGCACAGCCGAACGATATTGTTATGGCTGTAACGAGTGAGAATGTCGATGATGTTTGTAAATGCGTTGCATGGCTTGGCGATGAGGAGATCGCCGTAAGCGGGCATACCGCTATCATACATCATAACCAAAACCCGAAGTACCTTGCGCACTACTTCCATACGCGGATGTTTGCAAAGCAGAAAGAAAAGCTTGCGCACGGCACAAAGGTTATCGAGGTAACGCCCGATAAGTTGAACGGGATCATAATACCGCTGCCCACTATCGAGCGGCAGAACGAGATCGCAGAGCGGCTTGAAAGGTTTGACAGGCTGGTGAACGATCTTTCCACAGGTCTGCCAGCTGAGATTGAGGTGCGGAAAAAGCAGTATGAGCATTACCGTGATATGCTGCTGTCATTCGATGCGTTGAACTGATAGTGCATCGAGCCATATAAAAGCGACCAAAGGAGCTTTACTATGATAGATCGAGTAATTGCTTTAATGAAGGATGGCATTCACGATCACGATGACCGTGAATTGCTTGGAAGCAGTCTTTTCTACTACTGCAGCGGTAATGATCCTACGCCGATAGTTTCATTCGGTGATAAATATCCGCTTTATGTCTATTCCGATATACTGATGTTTGCAAAAGACAGAATTGCCTTTGTTGGGATGCTGTATTGCGAGCTTGAAAAACGCGGCTTTACTTGCAGGGAGAAGAAAGAGGTAACCGCAAAGGCAAGGTTTTTCTGCGCTGAAGTCAGCCTTTGGAATACTCCTGATGGCGGTGCGTTTGTGCTCGTATTCTCGAAGGAGGATGCCGAAAAGACGTTTAATCGGCTGTACTATGATGAGCAAGCAAGAAATACGATTCTTCCTAAGTGTATCTGCAACTATAGGTTTGAATTCGATGGTCGTTCAAAGTATGAATGGGACTTTTTCCATGCAATAGAAAAGCGAACAGAATACATACTAGGATACGAGTCCTGCGATAAGTATAAGCATATTGACACCTTGATCCATGTGCTGCGTGGCGAAAAGGTTAAACTATACCATAGAATGTTCTATTATCAATACTGACTAATGCGGGGAGGAAACTATGCCCTTTTTCAATATCGTTGCCCAAATGAAGGAAAGCACGGTCGTTGCGGAGTATGAACCCACTCCGCGCAAGGCTGAAGCGTATCAGAGCGAAGCGGAACTTGAACGCGAGTTCATGCATCTTTTGAATGAACAGGGCTATGAGGACAAGCCCATTCATTCCGAAAGCGAGCTTATAGACAATCTGCGCGAAAAGCTTCAAAGGCTGAACGGCTATACCTTCACCGATTCCGAATGGAAGCGGTTCTTTTCGGAGTGCATTTCAAATGCCAATGAGGGCATTGTTGAGAAAACGCGCAGGATACAGGAGGATCATGTTCAGGTGCTCCGCCGTGATGACGGAACGAGCCGCAATATCCTTCTTATCGATAAAAAGAACGTGCATAACAACTCGCTGCAGGTCATAAATCAATACACCGTCAGCCGCGATGATGGTGCAAGGCATGATAACCGCTATGATGTAACTGTGCTTGTGAACGGTCTGCCGCTGGTGCATATAGAGCTTAAACGGCGCGGCGTTGCGCTTCGTGAAGCCTTTAATCAGATAGAACGCTATCAGCGCGATTCCTTCTTTGCGGGAAGCGGACTGTTTGAGTATGTTCAGATCTTCGTTATCTCAAACGGCACGAATACGAAATACTATTCCAATACCACGAGGTACAGCGCGATAAAGGAGCTCGGTTCATCCGGCCCGCGCAAGGGCAAAACGAGCAACAGCTTTGAATTTACCTCATTCTGGGCGGATGCGCGAAACCGTGTGCTGCCCGATCTTATCGACTTTACGAAAACCTTTTTCGCCAAGCATACGCTGCTGAATATCCTAACGAAATACTGCGTTTTCACCTCCGAAAACCTGCTGCTCGTTATGCGCCCGTATCAGATAACAGCAACCGAGCGCATACTGAACCGCATAGAGGTTGCGAACAACTATAAGAAATACGGCTCTGTCGAGGGCGGCGGCTATATTTGGCATACCACGGGCAGCGGCAAAACGCTGACGAGCTTTAAGACCGCAAGGCTCGCTTCGGGGCTTGAGTTCATTGATAAGGTGCTTTTCGTTGTGGACCGTAAGGACCTCGATTATCAGACCATGAAGGAGTACGACCGCTTTGAAAAGGGCGCGGCGAACAGCAACACCTCCACCGCGGTTCTCAAAAAGCAGCTCGAAAAGGACGATTGCCGCATAATCATAACCACCATTCAGAAGCTCTCGACCTTTATTAAGAAGAACCCGAGCCATCCTGTTTATCAGAAGCATATCGTAATGATCTTCGATGAATGCCACCGCTCACAGTTCGGCGATATGCACACGAGCATAGTCAAAAGCTTCAAAAAGTATCATATCTTCGGATTCACCGGAACGCCGATATTCGCGGTCAATGCGGGCGCTGTGAGTGCTGCAAGCCTGTTCACAACGCCTCAGACCTTCGGCGATCAGCTTCATACCTATACCATTGTTGACGCGATCAACGATAACAATGTTTTGCCGTTCCATGTGGACTATATCAAAACCATGGACACCGATCCCGATATCGACGATAAGGAGGTTTGGGATATAGACCGCGAAAAGGCGTTCATGGCTCCTCAGCGTATCGAGCTTGTTACGAAATACATTCTCGAGCACTTCGATCAAAAGACCTATCGCGGAGATCGGTCGTATTCGTTCAACGTGCTTCAGAATATAGCCGAGGTCGCATCGGGCAAGAGCGGAAAGGTCGAGGAAATAAAGAACAAGCAGCGCATAAGCGGCTTTAACTCCATCCTCTGCGTAACTTCCGTGCCAATGGCAAAGCTTTACTATCAGGAGTTCAAAAAGCAGATGGCAGCCGATCCGAGCAAGGCTATTCGCATTGCTACGATCTACAGTTACAGCGCAAACGAAGCCGAGGACGAGGGCGGCCTGCTGGGAGAGGAAAACTCCGAGGACACCTCCGCGCTCGATCAAAGCTCCCGCGATTTCCTCGAAATGGCGATAAGGGATTATAACGAGTTGTTCAAAACGAACTACTCGACCGACGGCGATAAGTTTCAAAACTACTATAAGGATGTTTCGCTCCGCATGAAGAACAAGGAGCTGGATATGCTTATCGTGGTAAATATGTTCCTCACGGGTTTTGATGCCACCACGCTCAATACGCTTTGGGTGGATAAAAACCTCAAAATGCACGGTCTTATACAAGCTTTCAGCCGCACCAATCGCATCTTGAACGGCACCAAGACCTTCGGCAATATCGTTTGCTTCCGAAATCTTCAAAAGCGCGTTGATGATGCTATCTCGCTATTCGGCGATAAGCAGGCTTCGGGCATAGTGCTATTGAAGGGATTTAAGGATTACTACTTCGGTTATCAGGA
>CADBGC010000053.1 GCA_902794055.1 uncultured Eubacteriales bacterium
GACTTCCAGAAGATGGAACGGCAGACTACCGCCAGCGCCATAACATCGCCGACGAGCCACAGGCACAGCAGCCAGAGGCAGCACCGGCACAGCCACAGCCACAAGCAGGGGCAGCACGGCGAGGCAGAGGGTGAAGCTTGAGGATTCGGCGCAGAGCACCTTGAAGGCGAGGGCGATAAGAATTCCGAGCACTATTGCGGTTCCGAGCGCAATTGCAACGGAGGATACGGAAAAGGTTCCTGCGTGGAAGATGCTTGTAAGCATTCCATCGCGAATTATCGAATTCAGCATACGAGAAGTCTCCTTTCGGGTTGGATTTCATTTTCGGGTTCGGGCAGGAAAATGGCGCTCCAATTCCTTTGGCGGTGCACTATCTGCGAGGAAAGATCCCATTTGCCCATTTCTTTTTTATAGATATTGCCGTATTTTGAAAACGAAGTCGGATAGAGCTTCAGCTCGGACAGGATGCGGGTGAACCAAAGCGGCGTTGCGCCCGAAACCTTGCTCTCCATAATGTAGTAGCCGTCGTCGAGAAGCTTTTCGCCGTGGTCGCCCGCATCAAGGGCAACCTCCTGCCTTCTTGAGCGAACGCTTTGATCGAAGGTAACGCGGAATTCGCCGTCCTCGATGCCGAAAAGCGCGATGCGGTCGTAGGCGAGGAAGAGGCGGGGCGAGAGGTCGTAGCGCTCAAGGAAGAAATCAAGCTCGTTCATTATCTGCGTGTTTATCGCGGGGCGAACGCCGCGCACGGTGTAGTCCATCGCCTGAGTAAGTGTCATCGGCTCGCGCCTTTTGGTCACTATGCGGTCGCATTTTTTCTTTATTTCAAGAAAAACCGTGCTGCTTTCGCTTGCCGTGCCGTAGCTGCGAAGGCGCAGCTTTTCCTTGTAGGTTGGCTTTTCGATCGATCTGCGTATCAGAAGATCGTCCGCCGTGTCGTAATAGATATTGCATATCGTATGCAGCCCGTACTTATCCTCCTTCATGTGCTCAGCAAGGCGTTTGCGAAGCTCAAGATAGATGTGTTCGGGCATCAGGTATTTTTTTTCATACCTGCTGAAAACTGTCTGTATCATATTTTCACCTCCGCTACTTCGTTTTTTGCCGCAGCTCAAGGTTCACGCCGTCGCTTATAACGGTCAGCCTGCCGAAACGCGTTTCGTAGATTTCGGTGCCGTAGCTCTTGATAAGCTCAAGCGTTTTCGTTTCGGCGGGGTTCTTGTCGGAATCACAGACGACCGCATACTTCGGGCGCACGGCCTCGAAAAGCTCGGCGAGCGCCGTGTTGTAAACGCCGTGGTGGGGAGCCTTCATAAAATCGCATTTTTGCGCGGTGCCGGAGGCGAGCCAGTCGCGAATGCGCGTTTTTTCCGCATCGCCCATGAACAGAAGGCGGTTTTTGCCGTGGGTAACGGTGGTAATCAGCGAGCAGTCGTTGTCGATCTCCGCGCCGCTCACCGCCTCGGGGTAATTCACGGGGGGCTCAACGAGCACGTGCGCCGTGCCGAGATCGAATTCAACGCTTTGCTTTATCCTCTCGGCGGTGAGGTTCTTCGCTTTGAGCGCATCAAGGAACTCGAAATAATCGGTAACAACGCCCTCATAGTCGGGAAGAATGATCCTGTCCACGGGGAAGCGCTCGATGAGCGTGTCCGCACCGCCGACGTGATCCTTGTCGTGATGGGTGATGATAAGCGCGTTCACGCGGCTTACGCCGCTGTTCGTCAGGAACTCGCAGAGTTCCTCGCCATCGTCCTCCTCGCCCGCATCGATAACGAGGCAGTTTTCGCCGGTTTGAAGCACGATCGCATCCGCCTTGCCGATCTTCAAAACGGAAACGGTCAGAGGCTCGAGCTTCTCCGCATCGGCGGGTCTTTCCAAAACGGTGCAGGAAACGAGAAACTGCATGGTGAACGCAAGCATCAGCGCCATCGCCGTAAATATCTGGGTTCTTTTCTTATTCATAAACAAACACTCCAAGCTTTTAATAATATTCGGTGGCCAACCGAGCGCGTTCATCGCGCTTTCACCATGATAATGGAGAAGCTTGGAAGAATATTGCAGGGGAATTAATATACTTTTATAAAAAGACAGAAAGAAAGCATTGGATGGGACGAACAAGCGCGGAGCGAGGGCGAAAAACCTTGAAGCTTCGCATAAAAAAAGGTATAATCAAGAATGCGTTACAGCGCCATGGCGATAGCTGAATTGCGCCTGCTCTCGGCAAGAGGAAGCTGCCGAAGCGTTTCGGCAGCAATTATTAACCGTTTACCACTCGAATTAAATATATTATCGAAACCCCAAAATATCCGCCTTCAAACCGAAACTTATATAGTGAAGGCCTATTGAAAGTGAGGGAGGACCCATGCACGATGCATCAATAATCCGACTTTTCCAAAACCGCGACGAGTCGGCGATAAGCGAGGTGAAGGCCGAATACGGCTCGGTCTGCGAGAGGGCGGCGCGCGGCCTTCTTGGAGACGCTCATTCGGCGGAGGAAGCCTTTTCCGATGCGCTGATGGCGCTTTGGAACAGCATACCGCCCGAAAATCCGCGCTCGCTTAAAGCGTATGTTCTCGGCATCACGAAAAAATGTGCGCTCAAGGCGTACCGCGAAAAAACGGCGCAGAAGCGCGGCGGCAATATCCGCATAGAATCGCTCGATGAGCTGGCCGCGTACATCCCCGGCGGCGAAGGTGCGGAGAGCCGCGCCGATGCAAGGGCGCTGACCGAGCTTTTGAACCGCTGGCTCGGAGAGCTTCCCGCCGAGGATCGCGCATTGTTCCTTAAAAGGTACTGGTTTGAGGAGTCCGTTTCGGATATCGCCAAAGCGGCGGGCGAAGCGCCCTCGTGGGTTTCAAGCCGCCTGTTCTCACTTCGCAAAAATCTTAAAAGCTATCTTGAGAAAGAGGGGTTTTCGGTATGAATAAGAAAGAAACCGTTTACGAAGCGCTTACGAACGTCAAGCGCGAATACGTTGAGGAAGCCGAGCGCTTCAATTTCAAAAAGCGCCGCATATCGTGGCAGCGCGTGCTCGGCATAGCGGCGGCCGCCTGCCTCGTGGTGGCGATGGCGGCAATAGCCATAATCCCCAAGCGCGAAAGGAATCCATGGGCAGCGAATAACCCGACCTCGAATCCGATAAGCTCGGGTGACCCGATCGAAACGAACTCTCCGATAACTACGGGCGCGCCGACGGAAACCGCACCGCCGATAGAGACGAACGAGCCGACGGAAACGAACGCGCCGCATGAGGAACATCTGCTGTTCACATCCTATCTCATGGCAAGAGAATTCATAGAATCCACCAAGCTGAGCGATGCCGAATTCGAAAGCTATGCAAGGGAGAATGTTCTTGACAGATGCGGCATCACGAGCAGACTTCGCGCGATCGAAATGCTGAAAAACCTGCAAAGTGTGGGTTTCCCGATCCTTGAAGGTTACAGCTTCTATTGGCTGAACTTCGATCGCGGGGGCAGGGGCATATCCGTAAGCTGGAACACCGTGTATAAGCATTTCTCGGTACTCGCTGCTCTGCCGGAATACGAAGAGCTGCCCGCATGGCTCGATACCTTCGCGGTCGAGCTCGAGCCTTCCTCGGATATAAGCGAGCTTAAAGGCAAAAAATTGCCGAGCAAAGACGGCTTGGAGGTCTATGGGTTCATCGGCGTGCTTGCGGACGGCCGAAATATTCGGATAGATTCGACGGGCTATACGCGCGAGGAGGCCGAGGCGCTTATACGCATGGTCTATTTCGGAACGCTGAACGAGCTTATTGAAGCCTCCGATCATCCAATGGATCTCAAGGCGGAGTTCTATTCCCCCGCGGAGCTTGCGGAGTTCATCGCATCGAGCGATCTTGGGGACGAGGAGTTTAAGGAGTATATCAAGCTCAGCGGTCTGCAGGGCTTCTCGAGCGGCGCCGATGTGAGCGCGTTTGTCAATGCCTATGAAAGCGGGAATGTTTATGAGATGAGTCTGCGCATACCGACTCCGAAGGGGTATGGATTCGATCGGTTTTCGCTCGGCATCTATGCAAAGAAGGTGCATTCGATCTGCCGCTTCCCCGATGGCGGAAGCTTCAAGTACACCTACTATCCGATGAGTATGTCCGGCTCGGCCAAGTCCATGCTCGGGTGCACGCTTGAGCAGCTTAAAGAGTTCGGAGCGATCGAGATCGAGCGGGATCTCGACTTCCCGCTGCGGAATTTTATGGGGATAAGCAAAAACGATCTTGATAGGCTTCGCGGCAACTCCGATGCATCGGGCGTTTACACGGGAACGGGCGAGTATCTGTTCTTCGGCTGGATAGAGGGGGCTTACGTTGAGCTTGAAACAAACGGTTACGACCGCTCCGAAGCCGTTGCGCTGATACGCTCGCTCGATTACTTAACGCTGAATGAGCTTGCAGGCGGCGCGGAAGAGACCGTTTACACAAACGAATGGTTCATCGACACGGCGTGGGAGTATGCGCGCCTTGCAAACGAGGTTCACGGCTATGCCTTCACGAAGAACAACGTAACTCAAAGGCGGGGCTCCGAAGAAAGGAGCATCAGCTTTTACAGCGAAGCGGAGGATTGGATCTGGGTGGTATTCTACCGCAGAAACGACGGAGAATGGTATGAGGCCTATTGCGAGATCATGGGCAAATGGCCCGAGGACGGCGAGTTCGACGATCTGAACGTAAATCGGGATGAGATCCGAGTTGAGGACGTAATAAGCGTTACGAAAGCGGAGCTTGAGCGCGCGGGGTACGCTCTTTCGGGAGGGGAGGACGATCTTATAGCCGTTTCGCAGTATTGCGGGGATCTTATCAGCGCCAAATACACCGGCTGCTCCGAGGATAATGCGCTGCGCTGCTATGAAGCAAAGGCGGTAAACCCGAAGGTGCGCAGCCTGCCGATGTTCAGCGGCGGCTATGCCGACTGCATGGTGCAGCTGAGGTTCCGCCCGGTCAACACAAGGGTATTCACATGGTCGTATGGCGACGTGGGATGCTCGGCAGCAGGACCCAACGACCCCATGCCCGGCTATATCGGCTTATATCGGGACATACAGATCTGGCGCACGGAGGACGGCTTCACCTGCAACCTCGGCTACGGCGACGGCAGCGTGGGATGGGGCAATATCTCCCTTGTGGACGATCCGATGGACTATCTTCCAATCAATATAGAACGCGTGATCGCCGAAAACGCGGACAGCAGCACCATCGACAGCTCCGGTATGTGGGTCATCCGCATGCTCTACGGCATGGATTGGGAATGGTTTGAGCGGGAATACGGCGAGGATATCTGGCCGCAGCTCATTGAACGGCTCAAGCCCGGCTCGATAACGCCGCATATCGGGCATAAGGAGATGTGTATGCACGCGATGCGCGGCGCGCTGTATGCGCCCGAAAAGTATCGGGCTGGCTTCGGAGAGCTTCTTGCCTATCAGCGGGCGAACGATGAAACGGCGTTCTCCTACTGCCTCTCCGAACTCGGCGAGCAGCAGCGGGCGGTGATAGAGGGGATCGTCGGGAATTAATAGTGAATAGTGAATGGCGAATAGTGAATAGTTGAGGTTGAAATTCCTGCGGAATTTCGTAAGAAGTCAGCTTGATGTTTCGCGGATGCGCCCGCTGCATACGCCCGAGCAAGAAAAGGCGGTGCGGCGGGCGCTGCGAAGCAGGAGAAAGGAAAGCGAATGAAAAAAACGTATTTACTGATATTTTTGATGATCGCGCTTGCGCTTTTTGCGCTTGCCTGCGGCGAGAGGAACGCGATACCCGAAAAGGATTCGGCGAAGCAAAAGGGCGAAAGCGCATCGGTCACGGAGCAGCCTTCGCTTGACCCGATCGACTACGATTACTATTGCGATGATTCGGCCTATTATGAAACGCTGGTAACGACCGAGGAGCCGTATTTTCGGCTTGGGTTCTCCGATATGGACGGGCTGCGCGAGTTCACCTCATCAAGCGAGCTGAACGAGGAGGAGTTTGAAAGCTTCATCGATAAGGAGGAGTATCGCTGGTGCGGCATCGAAAGCCGCGAGGAGGCCGAGGCGGTCTCCGAGAAGCTGAACGCGCTGATCTACCCCGCTTCGAGCGAGCACAGCTTCCATGCTCTGAATGTGCTCAACCCGGAGCACGAGTTTATATATTACATAAATTATGAAGTGGGCAATATGGGAAGCTGCACCTTTTCGGGGCAGCTAACCCCCGGTGTGAGCGTGGATAAAGCCCTTGAAAGATTGCTTGCGGACGGAAAATTCACGAAGGTTGAGGGCTCAAATGAAAAAATAAACTGGCTCTATCGGCGGGATAGGCTCGGCTTTACAGGGCAGCTCTATTATGAGGCGGATATAGATGGGGAGTATATCAACATAACGACATGGGATCTTTCCCAAGAGGAAGCGGAACAAGCGATACTGTCGTTTGATTTTTGCAGGCTGTCGGACGCGATAGCGGGTAATGCGCCCGTTCTCAAGGCGAAGCACGATTCGAGCTTGGAAAGCTATGGCGAGTGGATATGGTTTGGCGATCAGTATGCCTGGCAAACCGAAGCCCTGCTCGTTCAAGGCAAGCTTAACGGTCCGTACTGCGGGGCCCAAACGCTTGAGCGCGTGCTCGCCATAAGGCAGTTTTCCGAGGTCGATACAGGCGAAAACGAGCATATAAGAAGGCTCGTTTACTTCCATAAAAGCATGAACAGCGATTGCCTGAGCTTCGGCGCGGATATCGGGGGCTATTACGTTTTCATCGTCAGCAAGCATCTTACCCGCGAGGCGGCGGAGAAGGCGATACTCGCTCTTGATATCGAGCGCGTGAGCGCGCTTGCGGCCGCGATAAAGAATCGATAAGCCGTCAGCCCCCGCGCTTGATTCTTCAACGAGAATATGATATACTATCAAAAAAGTGTTTTTCAGACTCTTATGAGAGAATAAAGCGCTTAATTCTATGAAAGAAAGGAAAACGGTATGAAAAAAGTATTTTCATTTATCGCCATCGCGTTTTTGACTGCGGCGCTTGCGCTCGGCGCATTGGGCTGCCGCGACAGGCAGTCGCTGATCGATCAGGCTGCCGCGAGGCAGAACGGCACTCCGCCCGATGAAACGGAGCAGCCCTCGCCCACGCCGGAGTTTACCGACGAGCCGGAGATCGAGCTGCAAACGAGCGAACCCAAAGGGAAGCCTATCTCGTTTGCGAATGCGCCCGAGCTTTGGAAATTCGTTGACTCTGTCAATTTGAGCGACCGGGATTTTCAAGAGTACATAAGGGAAAATTCGTTTGCGGAGTGCGGAATTGAAACAAAGGACGACGTTCGCGCCGTGCTTGAGGCAAACGGGGATATCGACTTTCCGATAGTCGGAAATCAAAGCTTCTCATACATGAGCGTGAGAAAGGACGGCCTCGAAGGGTATCTTGAATACACGCTTGACGGCGGCGCAAGCTGCACCTTCCGCCTTTTCGATAAAAGCCTTTTCGCTGCGGAGGACTATGATGGCGGCGTTCCCGATGGAGCGGAGACCTTCGATGTTGAGCTTCCGTATTCGCCCATAAGCGAGCTTCTCGGCTTCATAATGGAGCGGGAGGAAGAGCATATAGAGGCATATGGATTCTTCGGCGGGCTGAACGGCGGCTATTTGGAGATAAACACGCTTGGGCTTATGCGCGAGCAAGCCGAAATCGTTATCTCCTCGCTGGAGTTCGGCAAATTGAACGAGCTTGGGCACCAATCCCATGAGGGCTCCCATGCGGGGATATTTCATCTTCAGCTTTTCGGAAACGATGAGCTTACGGCGTTTGTTCGCGCCGCGAACGGCACGGATGAAGAATTCGAAGGCTATCTTCGTGAGGCGAACCCCGACAACCTTTACGGCATATTCAGCAGAGCGGATGCGCAGCGCGTGATCGGCATACTGGATGCGCTCCCGTTCCCGATCTATACCGAGGGGGGTTATTCCCGCCTGTTTATTGCCGGAGATTATTTGGGCGAGTATTCCATCCAATACGAATTCGGCAGCAAGGTTTGGGCGTTCTGCAATTATCATAGGGACGAGGATGAAAACGGAGAGCGCGACACGCTCGAAGATCTCGTTCGGATCCTTGCGCTTAGCCCGATGGATATAGCGGAAAACGAGCATATTTCAAGGCTCTATGCGCACTATTCCGAAACGCTTACCGATCAAAATCATATTCTGTATGCCGAGGTGGACGGCAAGCTGATGGAGCTGAGCGCCTATAATCAAACGGAGCAGGATTGCATTGAAAGGCTCTTGGCGTTTGACTTTGCGAAATTATCGGAGCTTGACGATCTGTCCGTGCCGAGCGCTCCTGCGGAGGCGCTTTGGTATTATCATATAAACCTGCCGAACAACGATGCGCTTCGCCTGCTTGTAAACTCCGCAAGCTTGAGCGACAGGGATTTTGCAGGCTATTTTAAAGCGAATAAGAAATACTTTATGCGCGAGGGCAGCTCCACCGTTCGCAGCAGGGCGGATGTTGAGGCGGTGATCTCGCTGTTTGAGAGCTTCCCGTTCCCGTTCCATGCCGAGGACGGATTCGACAGCCTGTATTTTTACGTGCGAAACGAGGAATATTTCGAGGTCAGCTATGAACTCCCGGGCTATAAGTTCTGGACCTTCTTCCCGTACTGCGGCGACGATATGAGGCCGGATATGAGCAAAACACTCGATGAGGTGATAGCGGAGAGGAATCTTCAGCAAATAGAGATACCCGAGAGCGAATACATTTCAAGGCTCTATTTGCAGCGCTCGGAGGGGGAGAGCATACGCTTGTTTTACGCCGAGATCAACGGCCGGCTCGTGACGATAAGCACGCATAATCAAACGGAGCGGGAAGCCGTGCAAAGGCTGGTTGAGTTTGATTTCGGCCCGCTTTCGGCGCTTGGCGGCGAATAAGGATGAAACTAAAAGCCGGAGTTCCGCTCAGAGTTCCGGCTTTTTCTTTTGCGTTATACGAAAATGCGGACGGGAGCTTTACGGCTTGATTATTCTTCGTTTGTCTGCTTACTTTTAATTTAGGGCGGCGCGCACAGGCTTCGCCCGAAGAATGTGAAATGCTTTTTAAAGAGAGGAACAGGTTATGAAGATGTTTATCAAGCCGGCCGCGCTTATGCTTGCGGCGATATTCGCGCTTTTTGCGCTTGCCTGCTCGGGCGGCGGGGAAGCGAACAATACTCAGCCGCCGAACACGCCGTATCAGGAGGCGATGACGATAAAGTGGAGCGAGCTCGGCGATACCGCAATGCTCAAGGTAACGGCTTTTGGAAACACCAAATCCTACACCGCCGCGGAGCTCTATGCGCTCGACCGCAGGCTCGAGGGCGCCAATGATGGGTTTTTCTATCCCATCGATGCCGAGGGGACCCGTATAACAGGGCTCTGCGGCGACAACGGCATCTTTTCCAACTACAAATATTTCCATGCGGAGATAGACGGCTTATTTATGAAAATAACGAATTGGCAGTGCGGGTATTATGACGTTAAAAGCTTCGATTTCGGAAACGTTCGCGAAGCGCTCGAGCAAGGGCTTATACGAACCTTTGATGCGGAATAAATCGTGCTTCTCATAGCAAAAAGCCGAGGGCTGCCCCTCGGCTTTTGCTGTAAGGAGAGAGTGAGACTACACGCACAACGAAATTTGAAAGGTTTTATTACGCGAGCGAGACCGCGTTAAGAACGACGAGCAGCGCGGCGGTCGCGGCGAGGGTGAAGAGCATAGAGAGCCTGCGGCGGCCGCTTTCACGCTTGATACGCGCCTGTGCGGAGCGGGAGAGGCGCTTTTTCTCGCGGCGCAGGCGGACAAGGTCGGCCTTAACGTCGTTATAAAGCCCGAACGCGATATAAACTATCGCCGATGCGCACAGCACGGGCACAACGAGCACGAGCAGCACGTCCGAATAGCCGCCCTCGAATTTTGCGAGGAAGGATGCGGCCGTTACGGCGGCAAGCGCGGTGATAAGAAGCAGCGAAAGCAGCGCGTTTTTCAGTATGCCGCGCATTATCCTTGCATGCAGGCGTGTATAGCCCTTATAGGTCAGCTCCCCAAGCCCCTTCGCGCCGGGTGCGCGGTAGGCGGAGTGGAAGGGGGTGGTGGGCACGGGTCTTATCGGCTGCGCAGCGCGGAAGAAAAGCTCCGCGGGCGCGGCTTCGTCGTTATAAACGGTGTTGCCTATTATCTTCATAGCTGCCTCCTGATAATTTCGTGAGCAAAAGGGAAAAAGCGGTCTCCTATGCTGCGCTCGGACTCATTTGTCCTTAATCAGCACCTTTATGATCTCGTATCCCCCCACCAGAATAAGGAATATCCACCAAAGCATTTTGAGCACCTCCGTTTTGAGTATTAGAGTCTCGGTTTGGAATAAAGAGGGTATTTTGAGCCGTTTCTTCTGCTCAAGCGTATGATACAACGCTTTTTCGATCCTGCAAATACCAAAATATGTACTTTGCACCGCCCCGCGCGGAAAATCGGAGATTTTTTGCATCTTTTTTCCGAAAAAACGGGAAAATTCCCGTATTCGCACTTGCCGTGCCGAGCTTTTGCGGGTATAATCATAGCTATGAAAAAGGGCTTCCGATCCGTATTCCTGCCGCTGCTGACCGCCGCTATATGGGGCACGGCGTTCGTGGCGCAGGACGTTTGCGCGGGCAGCGTGCCGCCCGTGACCTTCAACGCGATACGCTTTGCGATCGCGGTGGTTTTCCTTTTGCTCGTTAAGGGCGTTATCTCCGCCATAAAAAAGAGGCGCGGCAGCGCCGAAGCGGGGGAAAACGGCGAAACGGCGCGAACGCAGCGGCTGCATAGCGGCAAAACCCTGCTGATCGCGGGCGCGCTCTGCGGCTTTGCGCTCGCCGTTGCATCCAATCTTCAGCAGGCGGGCATGGAGGCCGGCACGGATTCGGGCAAGGCGGGCTTCATAACGGCGCTGTACGTGGTGCTCGTGCCAGTGGGCGGTCTGCTTCTCAAAAAACGCTTTCCCAAGGTATTTTGGGCGGGGCTTGCGCTCGCGCTTGCGGGGCTGTATCTGCTTTGCATAAGCGGAAGCTTTTCGCTTTCATCGGGCGATCTGCTGCTTCTGCTCTGTGCGGCGGCGTTTGCGGTGCAGATATTGCTAATAGACAGATTCGCGGGCAGCCTCGAGCCTGTTTCCTTCTGCATCGCGGAATTCGCTTTTGCGGCGGCATTTTCGGCGGCGCTTGCGGTTTTCACCGAAAAGCCAGATTGGGCGAAGGTGCTCGAATATGCCTTGCCGATACTCTACGTTGCCGTATTTTCCTGCGGCATCGCATATCTTCTTCAGATAGTCGCTCACAGAGAACTCGGCTTCCTGCTCATAACGCAGG
>CADBGC010000054.1 GCA_902794055.1 uncultured Eubacteriales bacterium
TGCTTCGGACAGCAGATCATTGTCGCCGCTCGAGTCCGCCTGCACGGGCATATTCACGGGCTTTTCAACAACGAGCAGATGATTGTCCTCATAGATGACCCTCAGCATGAGCCAAACAGCATGCTGAAAAAGCCGATAAGAAGCGTGATGATATTGTATTTCATCTATTACCTCCTTTAGTTCTCTCGCCACCATCTACCCGTGCAGCCGCAGGGCAGTATCAGCTCTCCCCCGCCCACGGGCAGCCCGATCTCGTCCGCCTCGAGCTTGCCGCCGCGGTTTCCGAGCGCGACCTTTAAAACGTTTTTGACAACGGCGGGAGCAAGCCCCGTTGTGTACGAATTAATAAGGAAAAAACCTGCGTTTTTACTGAGAATATCGCAGCATTCGCTGACAAGCGGAAACAGCCCCTCCTCGATTCGCCACATCTCGCCCGTTGGGCCTCTGCCGTAGCTCGGCGGATCCATCAAAATGCCCTCATATTCCCTGCCGCGCCGCTTTTCGCGCTGCACGAATTTTAAGCAGTCATCGATAATAAACCGCACAGGCTTATCTGAAAGCCCCGATTCGGCGAGATTGTTCTTCGCCCAGGCGACCATGCCCTTTGCCGCATCCACGTGCACGACCTCTGCGCCCGCCTTGGCAAGCGCAAGCGTGGCGCCGCCCGTATAGGCGAAAAGATTCAGCACTCGGAAGGGCTCGTCGAGCTTTTTCTTGAAGCGTTCCACGATGCCGCTCATAAAATCCCAGTTCACTGCCTGCTCCGGGAAAAGACCCGTGTGCTTGAAACCCGTTGGGCGCACGATGAAGCGCAGCTCCTTGTATTTTATCGTCCAGCTCTCGGGCAGCTTGCGCTTGAAATCCCATTCGCCGCCGCCCGAATGCGAGCGGATATAGTGCGCATCGCAGTAATCGGGCTCCTTCATCGGCCATATCGCCTGCGGATCGGGGCGCAGGAGCACCACGTCGCCCCAGCGCTCAAGCTTTTCGCCGTTTCCTGCATTCAATATTTCAAAATCCTTCCAACCGTTTGCAAGATACATCTCAGTATTCCTCGCCGTTTTTGCCCATAATAGTATCAAAAATCGTCATCAATTCATCTTTGCTGTAGTATTCGATCACGATTTTGCCGCGATCGTCCGAGCCCGAGAGGCTGACCTTGGTTCCAAGCCGCTCGCGGAGCGCATCCTGCGCCTTTTTCGCATCGTTTGAGAGCTTTTCACGCTTGGGCTGGCGCTTCTCAAGCGCCTGTTTTTCGAGCGCGGCCTTGACTCTTTGCTCGGTTTCGCGAACGCTCCAGCCTTCTCGCGCGGCACTCCTTGCAAGGCTCGTCATCAGGGTCTCATCGGGAACCGATGCAAGCACGCGGCAATGACCGGCCTGGAGCTTGCCGTCGTAAAGAAGCTGCTGAACTTCCTCGGGAAGCGCAAGCAAGCGCACGGAATTTGCTATTGCAGGGCGAGATTTTCCAAGCCTTTTGGCAACCTCCTCCTGCGTTAGATCGTGCTCGTCCATAAGCTGCCGGATCGCGCGCGCTTCCTCCATCGCATTAAGATTCTCGCGCTGAAGGTTCTCAATAAGCGAAACCTCGAGAATCTCCTGCTCGCTGAGCTCGCGCACCAACACGGGAACCTCGTTCAGACCCGCAAGCCTCGCGGCACGGAAACGGCGCTCACCCGCGATTATCGTGTATCTTTCGCCGTTTTTGCGAACGATTATCGGCTGCACAACGCCGTGCTGCTCAATGCTCGTTGCAAGCTCTTTGAGCTTTTCTTCGTTGAAAAGCTTTCGCGGCTGCTCCGAGTTGTTGTCTATCAAATAGATGGATACCATCCGCACCTGCGACGGATCGCTCATGTTTGCGCCGCCAAGCAGCGCATCAAGCCCTTTTCCAAGCCCCTTCATACAGTCTCCTTTGCGTAAATTCCGCGTAAAATCAAATTAGAAACGATAATTATGCGGCTTTAAGCTTCGCCGTCGATCGCGCCGTCATCCTCAAGCACTTCTTCGGCAAGGCTCGTATATGCTCTCGCCGCGCCGCATTTGGGATCGTAGATCGATATAGGCAGACCGAAGCTCGGCGCCTCTCCAAGGCGCACGGAACGCGGAATGACGGTGTTATAAACCTTATTCTGAAAGAATTTTTTGACCTCTGCAACGACCTGATTTGAAAGCCTCGTGCGCGCATCATACATCGTCATCACCACGCCTTCAACCACAAGCTCGGGGTTCAGGTTCATACGCACGAGCTTCACCGTGTTCATAAGCTGAGAAAGCCCCTCGAGCGCGTAGTATTCGCATTGGATTGGCACGAGCAGGGTGTCTGCTGCGGCAAGCGCGTTGAGCGTAAGAAGCCCAAGCGAGGGCGGACAATCGATGAAGATATAATCGAACATATCAGCAACGCCCTTGAGCGCATTCTTCAGCTTGAATTCGCGAGACATTTGGCTGACCAGCTCTATCTCCGCTCCCGCAAGCTCGATACGCGCGGGGATCACAAACAGACCCTCGACCTGAGTTTCAACGAGTATCTTTTCCGCAGCAACGCCGTTAATCAACATATCATACACGCTGTACTCACAGTTTTCCTTTTCTATACCGACGCCGCTCGTTGCATTTCCCTGCGGGTCGATATCTATGAGCAGCGCCCGCTTTCCCTGCTCGGCGATACATGTCGCCAAATTGACTGCGGTGGTGGTCT
Source organism: uncultured Eubacteriales bacterium (assembly GCA_902794055.1). GTDB lineage: Bacteria > Bacillota > Clostridia > Christensenellales > CAG-138 > PeH17. The sequence goes on from CADBGC010000054.1 coordinate 2,702, forward strand.
TCCCCACCCCGCCCTTTTGATTCGCAATTGCCGTGATCTTAGCCATGTTTCCTCCAAAAATGCATATCATGCAGGTTGATCCGCGTTGCTCATATTATACACTTTTTCCTCTCATCGTGCAATATCCGAATTGAATGTTTCACGTGAAACATTTTGACCCGCCTGCTAAGCTCGCAGCGCGGGTCAATTTCGGAAAAAAATATTTACAAAGATAAAAACAAATTACATCAAGGTTATTATGCCGTTTGCATAGATCGGAACGATTTGCGAACTGTCCTCGGTCAAACAGTACTCTATATCCTTCTCATAGCCGAGCGAAGCAAGGCGGCGGCAGTGTCTTGTACTCATTAGGTCAAAGCTGCCGTTTTTGAAGCTATGATACAGATTGCGGCATATATGCGCAATATCGGTCAGCTCGGAGGATGGAGCATAGCGCAGCAGAGCTTCGATTATCGAACCTGCCGCGCAGTAATCATCGGCGGAAACCAGCCCGTCCGTGCCGGAGCAAACGATGAGAATATCCCTCATTGCCGAAGCGGCGGCCTTGGCGATGGCCATTCGGTTGCTCATCGCGCCAAGAAATACTCGTGCCCCGTCGCGCATCCCGCAGATAGCGTTGGTGCCGTTCGAGGTGCTGATTATGACGGTCTTCCCAGCCACCGTCTGCGGATCGTATTCAAACGGCGAGTTGCCTACGTCGAAACCCGGCAGCTTGTTGCAGCCGCGTTCGCCGCCCAAAATGCAGTCCGGCTGCCCGATCGCCTGAGCAAGCGAAATGGCTTCATTCGGCTCGAGCACAGGAATGATCTTCTCCGCGCCGTTCTCAAGCGCGGCAATAATTGCGCTCGTACAGCGCAGCACGTCAATAACTATAACGGTGCTTGAAGCGATAACAGCATGGTTTATTCGTTCACCGTATGTAATAACATTGATATTCATGGCTTCCTCGTTTCATGGTCAAATTATTCCGAAACAATTATACCACAAATGAAGCCGTAATACAATGCCATGTGCTCAAACGGGCAGAACAAGCCTCAGTGCAGCAATACCGCATAATATTCCCACAATCCCGCTTATCAGCGCGGCCGGCAAGGCGTATCTCGCATTCTTCACTCCCGCAGCTCCGCAATAGATCGAGAGCGTATAGAATATGGTTTCCGTGCTTCCAACGGCCACCGATGCACTCAGGCCAATGAAGCTGTCTGCACCGTATCGATTTAATATGTCCGAAAGCATCGCGAGAGCACCGCTTCCTGAAAAGGGGCGCAGTATGATAAGGGAAGAAATTTCTTTCGGAATGCCGATCGCTTCAAGTATCGAAGCAAGCAAACAGGCGATTTGAGCATCCACGCCTGAGCATCTAAAAACGGCAATTGCAGCGAGCATTGCCGCAAGATTCGGAAGAAGGCCGATAAGCGTAGGTAATGCTTCCTTCGCACCCTCGATGAAGGCATCGTAGCAGTCCACGCCCTTTATCGCAGCATAGCCGAGCAAAAGAAAAATCCCGAACGGAACGATATAGCTCATCCTTTGATTTCCTCAAAGCATTTGCATGTCAGTACTGCGGCGAGCGCGGCGAATAATGAAGAAATGAAGGTCGGCAGCACGATGGAATACGGATCAGCTGAGCCGCATGCGGCTCTAACGGCGATCACCGAGGTCGGGAGCAGCTCGACAGCAGAAGCATTCAGCGCAAGAAACATGCAGATTTCTTTGGATGCAGTCGTTTTTCGCCCGTTTTGCACGGAAAGCTGTTTCATTGCTTCGATGCCGAATGGGGTTGCCGCGTTTGCAAGCCCGATGAAATTTGCCGAGAGATTGAGCGCGATGGGCGCCGCAGCTTCACCTATATTCGGCATAAGCAGCGAAAGCGGCCTGCGCATCAGTTTTGCAAGCTTCTCGGTAAGTCCCGCTCGGTTCGCCACGTTTATTAGGCCCATCCAGAGCAGATAGGAGCCGCAAAGCGACAAAATAAGCTTCATGGAATTATCGGCGCCGTCAGTGAGTGCGCTCAAAACCGAGGCGGGATCGCCCCGGATCGCGCCGAGAACTATTCCCGAGCATATCATTACTGTAAATATCCAACTCATCATACCGAATCATATTCACGGAGAGCCGAAATATGATAGCTGCGCCGGATACGGTGTTCAGCCGCTCATAATTGGAGCCGAAGGACGGGGGAGTGGAGCGAACTCGCTTCGGCAGCGAAATAATAAAGCGGAATGTTTCACGTGAAACATTCCGCAGTTCGCCGCGCGGATCAGGCGCGAGCCTTAGCTTAAAGCAGGGGGCGGGGGAGATCATTCCCATTCCACCGCATCGATGGAAACGAGGTATTCCTCCATAAAGTCCATATAATCATCCACAAAGCGCATCAGATAGGTCTTGTAGGTCGGATACTTCTTAACGAGCGCCGACTGCATGCGCTCGAAAACCTCATCCTCATCATAGGGCATTTCCTCGCCGATCTCGTCGAGATACTTTGCATCGATATCGAGCAGCTCGTCGAGCATAGCCGAGAAATCGGCCTCGGAAATGAAATCGAAATCGCCCTGATTCTTGAATTTTCCGGTAATGTATTGCTTTGCCGAGTTAAGATCAATTTCCATATAAGCCTCCGTATCGCATAAAGCGTATTAATAATATTATTAGTTGATTTATAATTATTCTACGATATCAAAGCTAACGTCTCCAAGCCTTGCTGAGAGTCTTGCTGAAAAGCTGCTCCCGTCCTGATTCGGCGATGCGCCGAGAACGATGGTGGAAACGTTATGCGATCTTGCAAAACCAACCAGCGCATCCACCACGTCGTCCTCGCGAAGTATCGCAAGCTCCGCGTCGACAAGGCTTGAGCAGGTGAAGAGGAATTCGATCGCATCGGGGTCGGTGGCGAAATTCATAAATACGCGCCCTGTCTGAACACAGTGCACGATATAGAAGGGCTGATCTTCGCCCCTTAATTCAACACCGCGCTGAATAAGCCTTTCGCAGGAACGCTGACCTGTCACGCAGACCATCAGAGCGTTTCCGTCGGGCTTCGCCGAGGAATAGGGGGTCGGCGCAACATCAATCTTGGCGCGCGGATATTTCTTTGCCATTGGATCACTCCGTTCGTTCTTTGGTTTTCAAATACAATCGTCGAGGCTGACATCGGGCTTATCGCTCGTCCCGAAACGCGCGGAAAGCAGAGCCTCCTGCATCATATCTGGCATCAGTCGCTGCTCGGGCTGCCTGAGTGTGCCTATCACCTCATCCACGCTCTTTACGACGGTGTAGAGGTTCAAAAACAGTTCGTGTGTGAAACCGTCCTTAACATATCTGTCAAACTGCGCAAGCAGATTATCATAGAACCCGTCTATATTGACTATGATTATCTCCTTGTTCATATAGCCGAGCTGCTTGAGCGTGATAACCTCCATCAGCTCCTCAAGCGTGCCGAAGCCGCCGCCGAGGGCGATGAACGCATCGCTTTTATCCTCCATAAGCGCCTTTCGCTCGTGCATGGTGGGCGTTTCGATCCTCTCCGTGCAGTGCTCGAAATAGATGCCGGGAACGTTGAGCTTTTTCGGGATAACGCCGATTATCTCGCCGCCCTCTCTGTGCGCACCCCTCGCCGCAGCGCCCATCAGTCCCGTTGTGCCCGCACCGAAAACGAGCGCAAAGCCGTTTTTCGCAAGCGCCGAGCCGAGCTCTTCGGCAAATTCTATGTGTTCCTTTGGTATGGCGCTGTTTGAAGCGCCGAACACGCATATATATTTTATATCGCTCATGTTCACCTCACGTGGGGATGGGGGAGTCCCCACCTTGCATTATACCATCTTTTGATGCAAAATGAAAACCCCCAAATTTAGATATATGGTGAACAAATTGTTAATTTTTTGTGACTTTTGGCGAATCCCTGTCCGAATTGTGTTTATAAAGCGTTTTCGCTGCTCAAAAACGCGCATCCGCCGCAAATATATGAAAAAAGCGCTTTCTCTGACCTTCAAAAGCTTGTAATAACGCAAAAACTTTGGTACAATACGCACGGACAAAAACAGAGTAGAAAGCAGCGAGTTCAAAGTGTCGGGCATACAGGGAGTTGATGCCCGAACGAAAACTCCCCGAGCGCAAATCCTTTCTGCGTTTGGAAACGGTTGCTGTGCTGCTTTCGCATCCCGCTGGCTATATAGAGGAAGGCTTCCTTTTTGTAGCGACGAGAACGCTGTTAAAAGGAGGTATTTTTTATGAAAACAAGTCAAACTCAGGCGCTCCGCAAGCTCATCATCCTCTCGCTCCTCGTAGCGATGACGTTCGTGCTTGACCGTTTCCTTTCCTTCATAACTCCCGTTATGAAGGTCGGCTTCATGTTCATTCCGCCGATGATCGCGGGCATTCTCTACGGCCCTATTGAAGGCATGATCGTTTACGCGGTCGGCGATCTGCTCGGCGCGCTCTTGATCCCCAAAGGTGCTCCGCTCATCGGGCTGACCGTTTGCTATGCGCTCAGCGGCATCATCTACGGGCTTTTCCTCAATGAAAAGCCGCTGAAGCTCTTCGGCATTGACTTCACCTGGAGAAAGGTAGGGCTCATTCCGAACGTTTTGATAGCCTCGGCTCTCGTCTGCTTCGTTGTGGATCTGTTCCTAAAGACCGCCGTGCTGAACACGCTCTCGACCGATAAAACCTATTGGGGCGTATTTACCTCAAGGCTGCTTCCCTCGGCGATCATGTTCGCGCTGCACGTCGCACTCGCTCCGATCATGCTCCAGCTCTGCAAAAGCCTAAAAAAAAGCTTCATCAATAAATAAAGGTAAGTAAAATGAACTACAAAGAATCCCTTGAATACATAGATTCCGTCAGCTGGAAGGGCAGCCGCCCGGGGCTTGAGCGCATAACGGAGCTTCTTGCACTTCTCGGCAACCCCGAGCGCGAGGTCAAATGTGTTCACGTTGGCGGCACGAACGGCAAGGGCTCATTCTGCGCCATGCTCACCTCGGTTCTGATCGCGGCGGGCTATTCCGTCGGCACCTTCACCTCACCCTATATCGAAACCTTCTGCGAGCGCATACAGTTCAACGGCGAAAACATCCCCGAGGATGAGCTTGCCGAGATCACCACCTATATCCGCCCGTTTGCGGATGGCATGGACGATATTCCGACTTGGTTTGAAATGATAACCGCCATAGGTTTTGAGTATTTCAAGCGGAAAAAGGTTGACGTGGTCGTGCTCGAGGTCGGCATGGGCGGCAGGCTCGATGCAACGAACGTTATAACCGAGCCTCTGCTTTCGGTCGTTACGGGAATTTCGCTCGATCACACCGAATATCTCGGAAGCACGATCGAGGCGATAGCGGGGGAGAAGGCGGGCATAATCAAGAGCGGCTGCCCTGTGCTTTTCGGCGGCGAAAACACCGTTGCGGAGCGCGTTATAAAAACGGCGGCGGGGGAGAAGGGCTGCAAGTTTTACAGCACCGATCACTCCGCGTTGACCGTTAAAAAATGCAATCTTAGAGGAAGCGTTTTAACTTATAAAACGCATGAAAATATCCGTCTTTCGCTGCTCGGGCTTTATCAGCCGATGAACGCCGCAAACGTTATCGAGGCGGTGGAGATACTGCGCGCGGGCGGGCTTGAGATAAGCGAGGAGGCGCTCTACGAGGGGCTTCTTGCCGCAAGGTGGAAGGGTCGATTTGAAATGATGTGCGCCGATCCGCTCGTTTTCTTCGACGGCGGGCATAATATCGAGGGCGCAAGCGCGGCGATAGAGACCGTTAAGCGCTATTTCGAGGGGCGCACGATCAATATTCTGAGCGGCGTTATGGCCGATAAGCAGTATGAGGAGATGGTGGCGATAATGGCACCCGTAGCGCGCAGAGCGTTCACCGTTGCGCCGGATAATCACCGCTCGCTCGATGCCGAGGAATATGCGAACGTGTTCCGCTCGATGGGCATACCGGCCGAAAGCTTCGGAAGCTATGAGGATGCGGTCGCCGCCGCGATGAAGGCTTCATGGCTCGAGCGCGTGCCGCTTCTGGTGCTCGGCTCGCTGTATGCCTACGGCTCGTTCAAAATCGCGCTTCTCGACCATCTCAACAAGAGCGGCAGGGCAGGGGAGAACCCCATACTCTCCGAAGAAAAGTAAATTTTGGTTTTTGAAAAGGCGGAGTTGTCATTCTTGACTTCACTCCGCCTTTATTATATAATCAAAAAGGAAAAACGCCGCTGCGCTTGTTTCTTGCGCCGTCGCGAAAAGAAGGGAGAAAAAATGAATAAAACAATGGGTAAAAGGCTTGTGCCTCTTATGATCGCGCTTTTTATTGCTCTCATGAGCCTTATGGCGTGCTCTGAACGCAAGCCGGGTGAAAACAATAAGGACAAGATGAGCGAGGATAATCCGCTGTATGCGCTTGATGAGATCCGGGAGCTGAACGAAAGCCTTGAAGCGCCGTTCCTCTTCGGCATGAGCGAGAGCGAGGTAAAAAAGGGCGGCTACGAGGCGATCGAGGGCGGCATCGACAACCACATCAAGACCTATCGCTGCAAGGATGCGCAGGATGCTATCTACACGCTCGGAACGCGCGAGCTTCACTACGGCGAGCCCTCTGAGGATACCAAGCTCTACGTTACCGCACTCCGCATCCTCCCCGCGGGCAAGACCCTTCAAAAGAATACGGACGGCAGCACCAAGCCCGTTTACACCACCACGCGCAGCGTACTCGGCATCAAGGTGGGCGATATCATCACCGATGCGCGGCAGAAGCTGATCGACCGCGGCTATGAGGTCGTTTTTGAAGAAAAGTTCAGCGGCGGCCTTCCCAAAACGCTGGATAACGCATATAGGAAGGGCGCGGTTATGATAACCCTCGGCGCTGAGAGCGGGCTTGGCGATATCTCTCAGATCTACGTTTGGATACCCTACTTCGAGCCCGAGATAAACCGCTTCAACGAGCTTTGCGAGCTGCCATGCGATCTTGGAAATATGTATTCCATAATGATGAATCCCGAGTTCAAATACGTTCAAAACAGCAAAACGAACGTTACCAGAACCTATGGCGCGGAGGACGGCAGCATCGCCGTTATGCGCGGCTTCCCCGATTACCGCGATATGTCCATGACCGCCGAGGTGGGCTTCATTTCGGAAGAATACAGCGTTCTCGGCGTTAAATGCGGCATGAGCGAGGCCGAGGCGAAGAGCCTTCTTCTTGCGGGCGGCTGCACCGAGGACAGCAGCGGCTACTTCATCTGGGGCAGTGTTGCGGCCGTGCGACTGACGGTTGAAAACGGCACTGTTACCAAGATCACGGCCTGCCTGAGACCCTCCACCAATCTTACGAATATCGAGATCAAGACAAACTGAGTGCCTTAAATCGAGTATGAAAAAACGGTGTGTTTTTACACCGTTTTTTCTTTATATTATTGAATTTTTCATTCATTCGCCGCCCGCTCTTGCATCCGAAACAACGCGGATGCCCGAGTGGATATTTTCTATATGCGCATGACGAACGTTTTTTATCTGCTCGCCGTCCAGAGTGAAGTCCACGGGCTTATCGCCGAGTATGGTAACATCCACCTCGCTTGCATGGAAGATGCGGATGTATTCGCATTTCATCTCTCCGCCTGCGATCGCGGCGGCAACCTTGGAGAAGCCAATGGCATCCTCGGGATATTTTATGAGGATTATCTCAAAAACTCCGTCGTTCATTTCCACGAGCTCATGATTCAGCCTTATAACGCCGCCGAGCACATGCGAATTGCTGATGGCGCAGAAGCCGAAATCGTCCTCAATTTCCTCGCCGTTTATTATGAATCTTGCCCTTATCGGCACAATGCTTTTCAGCGATTCTATGCCCTTTGCAAGATAGGCGATTGGGCCGAAGAGATTCTTCGCGGTTTGGGAGGTTTCGTGGGAGACATTCGTAAACGCGCCGAAGGCGCAAACGTAGGCATAGTAGCGCTCGTTGAATCTGCCAACATCGCAGGGAACGCATTTGCCCTCGGAGATCATGGCTATTATTTCCTTCTGGCGCTTTGGAATGCCAAGCGCGGCGGCAAAGTCGTTCTTCGACATTGCGCCTGGGATGGCGAGCTTGCCGTTTATGACGAAATACGGCACGCCATGGACGCCCATCCTCGCCGCCGCAGCCTCGTCACGGCGAACTTCGTCGGAGAACCTGCCGGAGAGGAGGACCTTGGAGGCTTCGCCCCTGTCGAGTCCCGCTTCTCCAGCCGCGTCGAGCAGAACGGCGTGGTCTGCGAGTTCAAGGTTCTTCGTGAAGTAGGCCGCGTATAGCAATCCTTCGAGTTTGTGTGCTTTCTCATCGTCGCCGAGGCTTTGCGCGTAATGCGTCAGGCGATGGGCGTCGAACGTGCTGGTGTATCGCGTCGTGGCATAGCGGAAGTCGAGCCCCTCGGCCCGCCCAAGCGACGAGATGTCCTCGATCCGCGCCTTTGCGCCGTCAAGCGTAAGACCGTACTTGTGCGCGAAGCGAGTCGCGGTGTCGGTCTCCGTCCTGCGCGGGGCGGACGGATCAAGCTCGAAACTGTGCATCATGAGCGTC
>CADBGC010000055.1 GCA_902794055.1 uncultured Eubacteriales bacterium
CAAGACCTTGCAGCTCGTCCTTTCTCCGCAGTAGGCAAGCCGTCCTCGCGGACACACCTCGGGCGGAGGCTCGAAGCAGTGAACGATAACGAAGCCGCTTGCTCGCGGCTCAAAGTTCGGAACGGTAGTCATAAGTCTTTCCAAAGCTCGCAGCTTCGGTGTTTCGGTGAATAGCATGGTACTTAGCTCCTTTCAGTTGAAATAAAAAAAGCCGACCGTTTTTCAAACGATCGGCTTCGTGTGAAGATATGAATTCTGCTGTTACAAGAGTTCGATTCTCTTTTTTGGCGAAAAACAGCGATTTATATCTATGGATTTGCAACTTAATAAATCGGAATTTCGATACCAAAAAACCCCGATAAAATCGGAGTTTTTCAGGCGAATATCTTTTTTGTATTCTCTTAATGGTGGAGGCGAGGGGAATCGAACCCCTGTCCGAAAAACTGTCTACAAGACTTTCTACGAGCGTAGTCGGTATTTTAACGTTCCCTCCGCCAGGCTCCTGCCGACAGGATCCAAGCTTTAGTAGTTCCTTGATCCCACCGCGGGCGGAACGGGCCGCGGCTGGTTCCCCACTTTAATGACGCCCGGGGCCGCAGTCGTGGGCAACTGCGGGCGGACGGTCACCGATTAAGCGGCGACGGGTGCGAAATTATATTCGTCGTTTATGTTTAAAAGTTTCCCGCTTTTAACGAAGCTCGGGGCTTCGACTCGCTTATCCGGCATCCACGATCCCCGTCGAAACCATGTACGCCCCCATGCGTTCGGAGCGGTGCGCAAAAGCTTGCGGCACAACTCCACTTCTATATTATAACCGTAAATCATGTTTTTTGCAAGGTGTATGTCAAAAAATGATTATCTTTGCAGATCACGGCTAATTATCTCGCAGACCCTTAATATATGCGCTTACATCCTTTGGAAATTCGCCCTGCATAAAGCTTTGTTTCAGCGATCTGACCAGAGATTCCTCAAAAGCATTCACGATCCCGGAATCACTGCCATCAAAATAGGCGGCGTGCTTTTCCTAATCGGATGCTTCGTAATGCTCGAGCATTTGCGCCATGCTTTCGCGGAAGCATTTTTCCGCGTTATCGAGCCTTATCCACGCACCGAAGGAGCCTTGTTTTCTTCGGCATAGTCGATCTCGGCGATATTCGCAAGCCGGTTCACTATGACCTCGGTTCACGCAAGGTTGAAATCGGTGAAGCCAACGAAATTCCCATCCCGCAGGAGCAGCTAAACGCTTCTGCTTCCGGCTATCATTGTTCTCCGATCTGTTTCAATACCGTTTCAGCTCTTTTTCTCATAGGAGGCCCTACCATCGTTCCATCCAGCATGGCAACCCCTGAAACGCCGTCTTTATTAGCCTGAAGAACCGCTTCTATGACTCTTCTGCTGAGTGCGACTTTGGCTTCATCGGGGGTAAACGCCTCATTGGCAGCATCTATTTGTCTGGGACTGAGAATAAAGCACCCTGCAAAACCATTCTTATAGGCAATCACTTGATGCTGCTTAAATCCATCAACGTCTTTTATATCTAAATACGGGGTATCGAACGGTATGCTCCCAAGCCTTATTCATTCACGCCTCCTCAGGTTTTCTTTTTACCAGTACATGCCTGCGGAATCGAATCACGTCTATCCCATCCTGGTTGTAGCCTGTCGTTTCAACGTAAACGATTCCCCGATCGGGTTTTGATTTTGATGCTCTTGTTTCCAAAATCTCTGTTCGGGCATAGATGGTGTCACCCACAAAGGAAGGAGCCAGGTGCTCGATCTTCTCATAATCCAGATTGGCTATTGCCTTGCCGCTGATATCCGGAACGGTGATGCCTGCCACAAGACTGAAAACCAACGTTCCGACCACAAGTATCCTGCCATGCTGCTGTTGAGAGGCATAGTCTGAATTCGTGTGGACGGGATGGTAATTCATGGTCAGAAGGCTAAACAGATTGTTGTCGCTTTCAAAAACAGTTTTTTAAAGACTATGATGAACAACGTCTCCAACCTTGAACTTTTCAAAGTAGTTGCCGATATTAGCAGGAATCATTTATTTTCTCCTTTACGATGCGCCTTTATCATTTCGTTGAACTCATCGACCGATCTGTTTAAGTGAGCCGGCGTAATATACGATTCGATTTTTTCTTCATCGCATTGTTTGATAAACGGTTTCGGTGCAACGCACAACGAATAATCCGGAAGATCGTCTTTCAAAGCCGCGCCGGCACCGACAATGCACTTATTGCCTACAGCAACCCTATTGAAAACAAGAGCTCCAAGTCCCGTAAAGTTACAATCTCCATAAAAATCATGGCCGCCGATCACACTTGCTACTCCAAAAAAATTATGATTTCCGATTACAGACTCATGCTCGATCACGCAATTCATTCTGAAAACGTTATTATCTCCGATGTGAACGCCATGGCCAATGTGCGCAAAATCGTGGATCCAGTTTCCTTCTCCTATATCATCCGTATAGACGATCGCGTTGGGTGAAATAAGATTGGCAAATGTGAAGTCCTTTTCTTTAAGCTCATCAAAGAGCTTTTTCCTAAGGCGATTCATGTGATTGTACCATGATGCGGTGCAAAACAGCTTAACCGTTGCTTTGTCTACGCACTCTTCGAGACTCTCTATCGGATAAACCGGTTTCCCCATAAAGGAATCTTCCTTCATGCAATTTTCATTCACAGTAAAGCCTATAATATCATACAGTTGATATCTTTCTATGAAAGCAACTGTTTCCGCCGCGAGGCTGCTTGTTCCGATCAAAACTATTTTTTCCATAATCCTATTCCTCCTATGATGAGATCCGAAAGTATTTGTTCTGAATTCAACTACGGCATACCTTTATTCAGACAAATCAGTATGCTTCGACTCGTCTTCAGGCACGCCGTAAGCTTTTAAGTGCTCCCTTTGAGCCTCGCTTAAGAGCGTATGCAGAACAGGTGCACACAGCTCCAATACTTATCTCTTTATTTTTTCTCCTGCATATCCTCTCCAGCTCTCGGATGTCCGTTAAAATAATTCGATATCCATCCAATGCCCTGGAAATGCGCGGTGCCTTCTCTCTTGAACACTTTTTTAATGGTTATCCAAACGATCTTCAGATCGCCGAGGAAAGTAATATTTTCAACGTATTCAACGTCTTTTTCGAAGCGTTCTTTCCACGGGAGATCGCGTCGTCCGCTCACCTGTGACAGCCCCGTAAGCCCCGGCCTTGCCTCATGTCGTCTCATCTCGAAGCTGTTATACTGCTCAAGATAGCTCGTCAGTAACGGCCTTGGTCCAACAAAGCTCATGTCACCCTTCAGAATATTGAAGAACTCCGGAAGCTCGTCAAGGCTGGTCGATCTCAATATTTTTCCAAAGGTTGTAAGCCTTTCTCTGTTGGACAGAAGCTCTCCGTTCTCATCCCTGGCATCCGTCATGGAACGGAACTTGTATAGTTTAAAGAGTTTCCCGTTTTTGCCGGGTCTGTCCTGCGTAAACAGAACGGGCGATCCGAGGTTGATACGTACTATGATCGCAATAATAAGATATAGCCAGAAGAACAGAATGATGAACAATGCTGAAATGATTATGTCTATCAATCTCTTAAAAAAAGCCTCATACGGGCCTTTATTTCCGGTTTTCCTAACACCGTCATCTTCTTTGGGAATTGAAGTAGTTAAGTTTATCATACTTTTCTCTTTTCTGTTCTTTCAAAAGCTTTGAGATGCCTCCCAAGCTTTCTGTGATAAGTTTATTGCCGCTGCGGTTTAGATGCTTACATCGACAAAGCGATTTGAGCACCTTTATGGCGGTGGCATATTTGCGACCGATCCCCTCCTCCGGTTCGCATAAACGAACACAAAAGGACGAGGTATACTTTTAATTATCATTAATTATACAACACATTGCATCTTGTTGCAATATCAAAAAAGAACGCTCTCGTTAATATATTAACTCAGGATATCCCCTGCCTGCCGCGCGAAGTGCACGCATGCCCGGTCGTTTTCTTGAGCCTTTCAACGGTATGCCTGACTTCGGCAGCTCGTTCGTTTTCAGCTTGCGCTGCTTCACGGCTTAATGCGCCGCTAGTTTTTTGTTTACACCTTCAGCTCTTCCACAGGCAGCTCGGCTATAAGCCCAAGCAGCTCGAGTATCTCGCTGCGCAATTCACCTTTCAGCGCCCATCTGAAATAGCAGAATATCGGCCATTGAGAAATAAACGCGATCCACGCATACAGCGCGGTGGCATGCTTTTCCGAATCGGAGGCTTCGTAATACTCGAGCATCTGCGCCATGCTTTCGCGGAAGCCCTTTACCGCATGATCGAGCCGAGCACGAGCACCAATCGGTTCTTTTTCGCTCTCTTCAAAATCGGGCGAGGCCAGATTTGCCAGCTGATTTACGATAACCTCGGTTCCCGCAAGGTTGAAGTCGATAAAGCCGGCGAAATGCCCGTTTTCGTCAACAAGCAGATTCGAGAAATTTTCATCGCCTTGAAACACACAGCGCGGCAGAGCTTTATAGACCGCCTTAAGCTCTCCGCGGACGGCTTCATGCCTTTTGACAAGCTTATCCGCAAGCTCGCTTTCATTTTCACTTCGAAGAAGATCGATCAGCGAGTTGAAGTTCTGCTGCTTTTCATCGATCCCCTCCGGGATATCGAAGGGCGAGAGGTCGAAAAGGCTGTACATTCCGAAGGTTTCAGACAGATTGACATTTTTATACTTATTGGCGAACGAGGCAACGCTCGACCGCACCTCGCGCAATAGCGCCGCTTCCGCTTCGGGCTCGAGCTTGAGATCCGAAGCAAGCTCAAGATCGACGTATTCCGACAGATAGCAGACGAGATTTTCCCACGGCAGCAGATACTTTCCCGCTCCGTCCGCGATAAAGCGCGGGCTGATAAGCCCAAAGTCGATATAGCGTGAAATGAGCCTGTTTAGTTCGCCGATCCGTTTTTCGTCCATCGAGGAAGGGTTGCAGAAGCGCAGCACCCACTTTTTATCGATTATGAAGTTAAGGCGAATATCCTCCGCATCGTGCGTGGAGTCGATGAGCTTGATATCGTTTGCGGAATTTATGCCAAACAACGCAAGAACGGACAGGATGTCCCCACGCTGCGGCACGGGCGCGGATTTGGGGTAGTTTTCGTTTGGGGTGAATTCATTTGTTTGCTGCATATCATTTGCCCTCGTCTCGCCTTTTTCGTTTAAATCTATCCAATACCGCTGCATTATGGCGCCCCTCTCGTTCACTATCTCGTTTTCAAGCACGCCGCCGTTTCTGATTATGGCCTTTGCCGAGCCTATATTGGCTTTATCGCAGATCAGCAAAACGCGATCTATGCCGAGCTTTTTACATTCTATCAGCGAAAGGCGCAGCATCTCTGTTGCATAGCCCTTGCGCCTTTCGCTCGGACGGATGCCGTCGCCGATATGCCCGCAGGGTTGAAGCATGGATTCATTCAAATAATGGCGGATGCTGACCGCGCCGAGCAGGCGGTTTCTTTCTTCATCGATAAGTAAAAATACCGAGTTCGGAACGCGGGTTTCGCTCGCCGCTTTGCGCTCAAGGTTATCAAGATAATACTCAAAATCCTGCGGATCGTTTTTAAAGATCGCACTCGGAGAGCGGTCGGTATCGTTCAGCTCCTGATCGATGCGCCATTCATCGAGCATCTCGATCAGGGCTTCCTTATGCTCCGCTGTCGGTTTTATCAGTTTAAGGTTCATTTTTTCGCCCTCATAATCAACAGCGGGCGCCGAAGCTTCCCGGCAGCCCGCTGTTTGCGCAGTATACCGCGCATCGAATTTCAGTTAATGATCCGCAGCTTTATCTCAAGCCCATCGCCTTACGGAGAATGCTTACCGCATCGGCAACGTTGAGCTGGCCGGAATCGTCCATATCACCGATCTGGATCTGCTGCGGCGTGAGCTGAGTGAGCCCAAGCGCGCTGCGCAGTGCGAGCACCGCATCAGCGATCTGAATGGTGCCGTTCATGTCAACGTCACCCTTCTCATAGGGGTTGGGCTGAGAGCTCTCGCCCCTCGTAACGCCAACGTACACAAGACCGTTGCTCGCGCCGGACGGGGGATTGTAGACACCGCCGACGGGCTTGACGGTGATAGCACCGCCCGCCTTGATGGAGCACTGGCTGCCGGTGAACACGACCGGTCCAAGCCAGCTATAGAGGTTTTGTACGCCGTGGTAGCTCGCGGGATCGTAGCCCTCCTGCATACGGAAGCCGTAGGTGCCGCCGAGCACGTTTGAAGCGGTGTTCGCCGTCAGCGCAACACGGAAATTCTTAACGAATTCCGCCGCGCTCTGCCCCGTTACGTTCTGGAACGCCTGGGGGAAGGCTCTACCCTGCGCATCCTGCGTGAGGAGCTGACGGAAGGTGGTGTTGCCGTACTGGGTGTAGATATACTGGGCAAAGAGCGAAACCTGTGCATACAGCACGAGGATATTGTTCGTGCTCATATTGTTGTCCCACTCATACATGCTGTAGCCGTTATGGAGCAGGAAGTCGGAAACGTAGGGATACTCCTCGGGCGGGTTGAGCCAATCTCCGTTTTCGAAGTTGTAATTCGTCCAGCTCTGTATCCTCCTGGAAACGCTCGAGCCGGGGTAGCAGATCTCCTCTGCGGCCGCGCTCATGCACTCGTTTTCCCAGGTCTCCATATTCTCGGTGTTGGAGAAGTTGATCAAGTGCTGATACTCATGCACCATAACGTTGTAGGTTCTTGCGATATCGTTTATCTCGGTGCCGTCCGCAGCGGTGTAATGAACGCCGGGATAGGTGTCAACGTGCAGGCAGGGTATCTGATTCGTGAAGAAATCCCACGGGGAGAAATAGCCGCCAACATAGCCCTGACCGAGCTGCCAGCCGTCATCGATATTATAATAAAGTATGTTCAGCCTGCCGTCGCCCGCGCCGTTCTCATGATCGCCGAAGGAGGACTGCATGAGATCGAACTTGGAATCGAACTCCGCCGCCGCGATCTCGCCGTAGGAGGGATCGATGCTGTCGAGCGGATGCACGTTCGCATTGGTCGAGGTGGGCGTCCAGATATAGCAATGCTCACCCTTTGCAAGCACCTTGAACTGGATCGTCCAATCGGGAAGCGGAGAGTAGGACATGATGGAAAAGTCCATCGTGTCTCCGACCTCAAATCTGTAACCGCCATTGTTCACGGGGCTCTTGATCGATTTGCGGGTGATGCCGTCCTTCTTCGCCTGCTCGGCAAACTGCGGATCAACGTCGATCATGTAGGGCTCTGCGTTAGCAGCGGGAACAGCGGGAGCGGCGTTGGTGCCGACATTGGTTTCGATAAGGCCGCTCATATTGCCCGTGGAAAGACCCGAGCCGCTTGTGTTCGGGTTGTAGATCACAACGTAGTCACCGCTGTAGCCGTCGCTGCCATCGGTGTCGAGGGTCACGTCGTCTGCAACAAGCTTGGGCTGAACCGTGTTCTCTGCAAGAACGCCGAGCGGAGCCACTGCAAGCAGCAGAGCGAGCATGATGCTGAAAAGCTTTTTCATTTTCGTTTCTCCTTATTGTATTTTTTGGGCTTGCGCCCGATATTTTGCCGACAGAGCGCATTTCGCGGTGCTCGGCAAATTCTATTATACCATAATTATATAGAATGGCAATATAACGGCGGCATTTTCCTGCCGAAATTGCATACAAAAAGGGCGCGGCGTGCATATCCGCCCAAGCTCCGCAGCCCTTCGTTATCGAATCGTTATCCTACGACAACGACCTTTCTGCCCTTCAGAGATGAAAGCGAAAAAGCCTGCTCATCAAGAAGCTTAGCGCGATCCATAAGCTTGTCCGGCACAAAAACAGTCGAACTATCATCCTTCATTATGAACGCAACGAGCGCAGCATCGGTGTTGACCCGGTCGGGGGGCTCCAACCATGGCTCGTCAAAGCCAATCATAATAGCCGAAATATAGTTATACGCTCTAAGATAAGTATCCACAGCGCTGCCGTTTTCATTATATGCACAGGCGGTGAGCAGATTATCATACAACTCCCCGGTTGTTATGGAATAATTGGGGCTTCGAAGCAGCTCGCCCTCATCGGTTTGAAGCGTATAATAGCCGAGCTCGCCCTCCAAGCCGAAGCTGCGCAGAGTGCAGCACGCGCTATTCGGCATCATGGGTAGCGAAAACGCCTGCACCGCCCTGCCGTCTACAAGGCCGTAGGAAACATATTCATGCCCCTGAGCGTTCATATTGGAAAGCGCCTTGGTTACGCCGCTAAGGCTCGTCATATAGCCGTTATCATAGCCCTGCTGCTCCATAAGCGCGCATACCGTGTCGATAACGAAAGCATCACGAAGCAATCCGAGGTCGATAACGGTTTCCGTAAAATCGTTTGTCCGCAGCAGCTCCGCGTATTCCTCGGTTTTGTTGAAGCGAACTATGTGTTTCTCGGCATCCACGATTTCAAAGCTGAAGAGCTTGTTTGCTTGCATACACTCAACAGCGGCATCTATGCGCGCCTCCTGGGCCGCGTTCACCGCAGGATCGAATTCGGCGGGATCATCGGCATAGACGATGTCGCTCCATGATGAGTTAAGCGCACCCGCGAACACATTGAACATACCCGCCTGAGTAAGCTCGTATGCCGAAGAGAGGATATCGAAGAGCTCCTTTTCCAGCTCTACCTCCTCGCCGTTATGTGCGTTCAGATAGGCGATGTTTTTGCAGTTCTCGTATTGGTTCTTTGCATCGGTCAGCTTATAGATGCGAAGCAGTATGTCGCCATAGGTTTTAGCGCAGTTGTCAACGGCGTTTTTTATCTCGAGGCTCTCGCCCGCAAAGTAGTGCTCGAAGGTGTAGTCGTGCGCATACAACGGCGCAGAATCGCTCTTCGGCGCTTCGAGCTTATAGTAGCCGGGATCGCGGTGCGCCGCACGCTCGAGCATGGCAAACATTGCGTACACGCCGACAATCGCCGCAACCACGATAAGCACGATCGTGATTATTGTTTTGCGCTTTTCATGCCGTTTTTCGTTTTCATACTGAAGCTGCGAATTGTTCAATGGCTTCTCTTTTGCGTTTTTTCTCACGATAGACTTCCTTTTTATTTACAAACACAGCCGACCGCTTGAGCGATCGGCTGTGCTTTTGGTTTGATTACTGAATGGGTGCTTCCGCACGTATTTTCTTGTATTTTTCGATTTCGGAGGGGCTTCCGAAAACGAAGTGACCGTTTCCGATGTCAACAAGCGAGGGCTGCTCGGTGGAGTAGTCGTGGATCTTCGTGTCGTAAACGAAGAGCTGCTTGTTTTTCTCGATAAGCGGATCGGGCACGGGGATCGCACTCATAAGGGACTTGGTGTAGGGATGCAGCGGATAGTGGAAAAGCTCCTCGGTTTCCGCGATCTCCATGATCCTGCCCTTGTAGATGACCACGATACGGTCGCTGATGAAGCGAACGATGGAAAGATCGTGCGCGATGAAGAGATAGGTGAGTCCCCTCTCCTTCTTGAACCTTTCAAGAAGGTTCAGCACCTGAGCACGGATCGAAACGTCCAGCGCGGAGATGGGCTCGTCGGCAATGATGAACTCGGGCTCCATGACGATGGACCTTGCAAGGCCGACGCGCTGACGCTGACCGCCGGAGAACTCGTGCGGATAGCGGGTAAGATGCTCGGGCAGCAGACCGACCTCCTCGGTGATCCTCTCTATCTTGGCCATTCTGTCCTTCTCATCCTTATAGAGATGGAAGTTATACAAACCTTCGGAGATGATGTACTCGATGGTGGCGCGCTCATTGAGCGAAGCGGCGGGATCCTGGAAGATCATCTGGATCTTGCGGATGACCTCGCGGTCCTCCTTGCGGGAAAGCTTGCCGGAGATGCGCTTGCCCTTGAAGAGGATCTGGCCTGCGGAGCAGGGGTTGATCCTGATGATGGCGCGGCCGATGGTGGTTTTACCCGAGCCGGACTCGCCAACGAGGGAGAGCGTTTCGCCCTTGAAGATATCGAAGCTGACGTTATTAACAGCCTTGAAAGCCCTCTTTCCCCTGCCGAATACAACGTCGAGATTTTGTATTGAAAGCAATACTTCTTTATTTGTGTTGTCCATACGAAATCTCCTTATGCCTTGTAATCAACATGAGATTTCAGCATCTTCTCATGCAGATTCTGAATGTTGTGCGGGGTATCGACCTTGGGTGCGCGCGGATCGAGAAGCCAGGTCTTTGCGTAATGCGTGTCGGTGATCTTGAACATAGGAGGCTCCTCCTTGAGATCGATCGCCATGGCGTACTGGTTTCTCGGAGCGAACGCATCGCCCTTGATCTTGTTGTACAGCGAGGGCGGGGTTCCCGCTATCGAGAACAGGTCGGAGCCCTTTTCGCAGAGCTGCGGCAAGCTCGAAAGCAGCGCCCAGGTGTACGGATGACGGGGATCGTAGAACACCTCTTCAACGGTGCCGATCTCAACGATCTGACCTGCGTACAGAACCGCAACGCGCTCCGCAACGTTTGCAACAACGCCGAGGTCGTGCGTGATGTATACGGTGGTGTAGCCGAGCTCATTCTGAAGATCCTTGATAAGCCTGATGATCTGCGCCTGGATGGTAACGTCCAGAGCGGTGGTGGGCTCATCGCAGATGAGGATCTTGGGCTGGCAGGAGAGCGCGATCGCAATAACGATCCTCTGGCGCATACCGCCCGAATACTCGAAGGGGTAGTCGTCGAAGCGCTTCTCGGGATCGGGGATGCCGACCTTCGCCATAATGTCGATGGTGCGGCGCTTCGCCTCTTCCTTTGAGCACTGCTGATGCTTGAGGATAACGTTTTGGATCTGCTTGCCGATCGTGATGACCGGGTTGAGTGAGGTCATCGGATCCTGGAAAACGGTCGCGATACGACGGCCGCGAATGCTCTGCCAATCCTTGGTGTACTTGATCTTGGCGCAATCGATGATCGCATAGCCGTTGAGAGTCTCGGTTGCTTCATCGTAGCCGCGGTATTCAACGCGGAATGCCGCAACGTCGAAGATCTTGTTGAGGGTCTCGGGATCGTTCAGATCCTCGCCGGTGCTCATCGCGATCTTGAACGCCTTGTCGAGCTTTCTTCTGAATTTGATCTGATCCTTGAGAGGGTATCTCTCGGTGGACAGCAGAAGCTCCTTGGCGATCTTCTCGTTGCGAGCGATAACCTCGCTCG
>CADBGC010000056.1 GCA_902794055.1 uncultured Eubacteriales bacterium
TTATGAAGAAAAGAAGGATGCGGGTGCGGCGCTGCTTGCGACCTGCAAGGCTAAGACAAACCCAAAGCCTGAAAGCATTGGCACATACCGAGGCTTCGATCTTCAGCTTGAATACGACGTCATCTCAAAACAGTTTCGTTTGAACATCAAGGGAACGATGTCGCACTTCATTGACCTCGGCACCGATGTTCACGGCAATATTCAGCGAATCGAAAACGCCTTCTCAGGCTTTGAAGAAAGGCTCCACGCCAACGAACAGAACCTCATCACCGCAAACGAGCAGTTTGAACAGGCAAAGCTCGACGTTGAAAGGCCATTTGAACAGGAAGAGGAATTGAGAGTGAAATCGGCTCGCCTTGCCGAGCTGGATGCGCTTTTGAACATCGATAAAAAGGACGAAGACCCCGTGCTCGATGCTGAGCCGGAGTCTTCGGAGGATGTTTCGGATTTATGCCGTGATGAGGTAAATCAAGAGCTGTGAAGAATGTGGTTCATTCCAATTCAGGCACTTCAAGTGCTGCGAGAAAATTCGCAGGGGCATAAACGGGAATCGGAGACTTTGAATAGTCCTTTATATTCCTTGTGATTATAGCATCCATGCCTGAGTTTACCGCAGTTTCGATCATAAGAGCATCCTCATAATCTGTAACGGGTGAAAGCAAAGCTTTTTTACAATCAAGCCCCGTTGTGTCCAGCACTGTAAAGAGCTTGAAAAGTGTATCGAGTGCTTTGCGTGTCGGAACATCGTCATGAAAGAACCGATGCATAAGGTAGTAAATATGCGTTACCGATTTTGCGGTAATGGCACCCTCGAAACGATTGTTTGCAGCGGAAAGAAATGTCAGATGGGCATCGTCAAAGAAAGGCTCGCGCTTTTGAAGCAGATCAATAATGATGCAGGTATCGATCAGTGCTCTCATATCAGATCAAGCCTTTCTGCCTTTGCTTCTTCCAGCGTAACGGTGTCGGGGATTATACCGACAAGCGATTCCACAAGCTGTACCCTATCCTGGAAAGGATTTGTAAGCTTAGCTATCACCTTTCCGTTTTTAGTGATATACACATCCTCGGTCGCGGAAAGAAGCAGGTATTTACCAAGATTCGTTTTCAGTTCAGTTGCTGTAATGGACATTGGAAAACCTCCTAAATCAATCTTCACTATTATTATATCGCTTTCGCACGAAATAATCAAGTGATTTCGTGCGATTAACAAATCAAATCGAACGCAATCAAGAAAGAGAGAATTATTAATGAAAAGGTATTCAGAAGAACAGATCAAACAGGCGAACTCAATGAACCTGGTCTCGTATTTACAGTCGAACGGCTATCAGCTTGTCCCCGAAGGCAGGCAGTTCAAGCTTGCGGAGCATGACAGCCTTTATATCCGCGACAATCAGTGGTACTGGTTTTCACAGGGAAAGGGCGGCAAAACGCTCGACTTTCTCACGCAGTATGAAGGCAAGTCCTTTGTTGATGCTATGCGCGAGCTTGTCGGCGAGCCGATGGAGGTCGGAGATAACCCGCAGCGGCAGCAGAAGCAGCCGCGAGCGCAGCGTGAACCGTTGAGAGCCGCCGAAGGGCTTATGCTTCCCGTTCCCGCGCCGAATAACGATGCGGTGTTTTCCTACCTCAAATCGAGGGGCATCGATGCCCGCAAGGTTAAGGCCTGCATCGATGAAGGCACGATCTACCAGACCGAAATGTACTGGCAGCTCAACGAGGAAACGGGCGAATATGAGGCGCGCAGATGTTCTCCCGCCGTCGTTTTCGTCGGTAAGGACGCGGAAGGCGTTGCAAGATACGCCTGCACCCGCTCCACTGTCGGCGATTTCAAGTACGATGCCATCGGCAGCGATAAGTCGCATTCCTTCACCATCCCCGACGGCAACAGCAAGGCGGTATGGGTTTTCGAGTCCGCGATCGATGCGCTCTCCCATGCAACGCTTTCAAACTACGCAAAGACGAGGTATTCCGCACACCGAGTATCCCTCGGCGGCGTAAGCCCCGCAGCGCTGATGCAGTTCCTCGACACCCACCCCGATGTTTGTTATATCAATCTCGCGCTCGACAGCGACCGACAGGGACGTGAAGCGACCGAGCAGATCACAGCGGCGCTCTCGGAGCGCTTCGGCGCGGCGCTTGGTGATACCATTAGGGTATATGACCATCCGCCCACCGTTGGAAAGGACTATAACGAGGAGCTCGTCTTTCGTCAGGAGCGTTTCCGTGAACAGCGCAGGCAAGCACAGCAGAATCCGCCTGCACAGAACTTCGGTCAGAATATGCAGCCCCCGTGGCAGCAAGCGAGGTAATGTTTTTACAAATAGGATGTATGAACATCGATACAAAGAACCTTGTTTCGATAACCGAAGCCAATCAGAACTTTTCCCGCGTTGCCCGTATGGTCGATGAGAGCGGTGCTGTCGTTATCCTTAAAAATAACACCCCGCGTTACCTTCTGATTGAGTTCGGCAATGCAGAAGCCGAGCAACTCGCAAGCGATGAGGATGCTATTGAAATCTCTAAGCGCATTGCCTCTAAAAACAGAATAGCTTACGACTCATTAAGTAAATAAACCAAATTCAAAAGGCTGTGGACCATCCGCAGCCTTTTGATATTCACCTTGTTCTAAACCCGCTGTCATATTCAACAACGGGGATGGATTCTACCTGCATCTTCTCTATCCAGATATATGTCCCGTGCTCGATAGCAAAGATCACTTTATTTATATCATCCTCATAGCCCTGTATCTCCATTGAAACGGAACCGTCCCATTCGTTCTTTACCCAGCCGGTGCAGTGATGCATATTTGCCGCTCCCGCTGCTCTCCAGCGAAAGCCTACTCCTTGAACCGAGCCTGTAAAGACGATGTGCTTCCGAACCTTGGTCGGGGCTTTTTCATTTCCTTCGCTCATATTAACACTCTCATTTCCGAGCAGTAAAAGCCGCTCTTTTTCTCAATTATAACCGAGCGGGATATGTGTTTGCAATAACAGATGATGCAGAAAACCTAAAAACCAATCAAAATTAAAATCAGAAAGGACTATTAACAAATGAACAGACCCTTTGCGTATGTATGCGCACCCACCTCAAACGAACTCGGCGGCAGCAATAAGAAGCTCCGCACCTACTGCCGCAAGCTCTATGATCTCGGCTATCTTCCCGTAGCCCCGCAGCTCCTTTTCCCGCAGTTTATCAACTGCAACGTACCCATCGAATACAACGACTCGGTTTCAATGGCTTCCGATATGCTGCGCCGCTGCCGCGTAGTCGTCGTATGCGGCAAGAACAACACCGAGATTATGACCAGCGAGATCGAGCTTGCACGAAGGCTCGGCATAGTCATTACCACTTTGGACGGTATCGAGCGAATCGGTGAATTACTGCAGTCCGAAGCAGACAGCGAGGACTGAGCGCATGGCGCCGTTCCAATTCGCCCAATACTCGGACAAGGCGGAACGCAATTGTCCTTGCAAGCATCGCCTTTTTACTCCCAAAAGGCCTTGCTTGTTAGGGTTTCCACCCTAATACCCTATGCCGCTCCGCGGGAGGTGATTCTTAATGAACAAACACCGGTATCGCAAGTATCAGCTATGGCTGAGTAAAGAAGAAGACGAAGCGCTTGCCAAGCTTTGCGAAAAAACCGCACTATCAAGGGCAACAGTTCTTAGAAAGTTCATTCTTAGTGAAACGATCAAGGAACGCCCCAACGCTGACTTCAAAAAGCTGACCGACGAGATCAACGATATCGGCATAAACTTCAATCAGCTTGTGCATAAGGTGAACACCGTTGGATATGCCACGGACGAAGACGTGAAGGAAGCGCAGCGCGCTTTTGAACTCATACTCAAGAAGCTGCACGCTTGGGAGAAGACATGGCGGTAACAAAGATACTGTCCAAGAAGATGCGGCTTAATAAACTGATAAACTATGTTATCAATCCCGACAAGACCGATGATTATGTGCTCACTTATTTCTATAACTGTCCCCGTGATGGTGCAGCAAGGCAGATGAAGGAAACGAAGAAGCGGTATTCAAAGACCGATGGGATTCAGGCATTCCACATCATTCAAGCGTTCAATCCCGGCGAGATCACGCCCGAACTTGCACATGAGATAGCAAACAGTTTTATCAAGGAGCATCTTTCGGACTTTGAAGTGGTGCTCGGAACCCATGTTGATCGTGGGCATATCCATAATCACATAATTCTGAATTCCGTCAGCTTCATGGACGGGCATAAGTATCACAGCACCGCAAGGTCTTATTACAGAGAGATACGCGCTATCTCGGACTGGCTTTGCCGCGAACACGGGCTTTCGGTCATTATGGAAACTCACGGCAAAGCGATGAGCTACGCCGAATACAAGCTCCGCAAAGCGGGCGTTTACACCATGCGTGAAATGTTCGACCTCGATCTCGAGGAGTGCATCGGCACGGCATACGATCTTGGAAGCTTCTATGCACTTATGGAAGCCAAAGGCTATGAGATCGCACATACGAGCAAGTATCCGACCTTCAAGCCGAAGGAAGCTTCACACGGTTTCAGAGCGAAGCACAACGGAAAGTCCGTCACCGAGGATGAGATACTTGAGCTTATTATGAACGGTATGCTGCTTGAGGTCGAGGAAGTCGCGGTGCGGCCCCGAGAGTATGTTCCGTATAAGGCATACGGCAAACAGCACGGCTTTCGTGCGCTTGTTGTATCGTGGATGTATGTGCTCGGCATAATCGGTCAGCGCAAGCAAACGAGCTACAAGGTGGACTATACGGAACTCAAGCGTTTTGAACGCTACAAGCGGGACGAGGAGTTTCTTCAAAAGTACGGGATAGATACAGAGGGGCAGCTTGATCAAAAGGAGGCGGCGATAAACTCAGAGATCGAGCGGCTCACTAAATCGCGTATTATTCTTAACTCAAAGAAGAAGCGTAAGCGCAGGCTCTATGATGCACTCGCGGCTCTTGAGTATTATTCGGATGCGGCGAAGCTTTACACCGAGGGCGAAACCGGCTTTGAGGATGACTACAAAGCCTATGCAGAAGCCGAGAAGGTTCTTTCGGGCATTGACCGTGATGCGCTTGCTCACGAGAAAGCCGAGCTGTACGACGGCATAGCCGAAGTAAACAAACAGCTCAGGCAGCTTCGCTCGGAACTGAAGATCATCTCCGATGTTCGTGAGGATATTCCGCACATGGACGAATGCCTTCAAGAACCCGCAGAACCATCAAAAGAACAGGAGGACTACTATCGATACAATGAAGAAGAAATCAATTAAACAAAAGGAGGAACTGAAATATGAACTCGGACGCGGCTGAACAGGTCGTAAGAATGTCGCTGAATGGCGTTGATATAGCCATACGGCTTTTCGGCGCTGCGGCAAAGAACGCGGCTGCGATTCTTATAGCGTGGTCGAAGAAGGAAAAGATACACATCGGCAAAACGAGCCTTCCGAAGCTGCTTTCAAGCAAGGACGAGCTTCAAGTGCTCGCGCTCACAAAGGAGCAGTTCTCGCAGTTTCAAAAGCTTGCCAAGAAGAAAATCACCTATGCACCGTTTCTCAGTACAAAAGCTAAGGACGGCAAGGTGGATATCATCATGAGCGCAAAGCAGCGCAGCTTTGCAAATCATATTCTAAGCAAGGTCGGCTATGGAACGGTCGAACCCGGTACGGGCTTTCATGCGGAGATCATGAACTCACGCGATAAGCAGGAGCTTTCGGGCATGAACTTTGAAACCCACGGCGGAGAATCAAAAAAAAACGATACTCCGTCGAAAGGCGGCTCAAGCGGATCCAGGGAACCCTCACCTCGCCGCTCCCTCGGCAGGGAGGAGGTCAAGGCATCGGTTGAAAAGAAGCTTCAGGAGAATAAGCGCCTGCTCGAAAACCGGCAGAAACAGCAGCAGCCTCTTTCCCGCAATAAGAACCGCTCCAAGCCGAAACCCAGCCGAGATGCGCCGAGCAGATAACGATAAGCCCGATCCGCGCAAAAAGGAATGGGCTTTTTTCAGAGATAAGGACGGGAAGATCGCTTTTAATCCCAAGTGCAATTCCTGTGCAATGGAGTGTAAGCAGAGTTTCAGGGCAGTGCTCGTGCGCTGCCCGATATTTCTCAAAAATGTTTCACCGGAATAGCCGGGGAAAGAACTATTTTAAGTAATTCTGTTGAACATTGGGGAATTCAGTGCTATACTGGCAGAAGTCTCAAGAATATGATTCATGGAGGTTTGTATGGGGCTTACATCATTAGAGAATAGAATCAAGCAATACTGTATTGCGACACTTCCACTCGAAAGACCGCAGCTGGGGGATGAATACTATTATAATTCCATCGTATTCTGCCTTATTGATTCAATTTTCAGCATTGGCGCAAACTACAAATCTGTTAAGAATGTTGTAAACCGTTACTGCAAACGCTTTAATCTTGTAAAACTTGATGCATCTTGCCTTCATCCAAAGGACGACCATACAATAAGTGCTTTTATGAATAATATTGAGCCCTACGGAAACGACTACGGCGCGACTGAAGTTTATGATAATCGTCAAAGGACTTCGCCCAAGAGTGGTATTCTAAAAGCAGAAGCTGTTTTCAGAGCTGCCGAAGTTCTAAAAAAGCATAGCGTTGAGCGCCTTGCAGATATTCGCTCCTTTGAAATAACGGAAGAATTGGAAAGAGACTTTAGAAGCATCACAGGACAAGGTTCAGGCATTTCATTTTCATACTTTTTGATGCTATGCGGGGATGAAAACCGCATTAAACCGGATAGATGGTTGCTGAGATTTGTAGAAATAGCTTCCGGAGAAACCGTATCTGAGGAACAAGCGCGCAATAGTCTGCTGCGCGTTTGTAAAGACCTCAAAAATGATTATCCATGTATTACTCCTCGGCGTTTGGATTATCTGATTTGGAATTATATAAGCATAACCGATACAGATTCCGAAACAGAATTCAGAAGAAACCACAGCAGGATCATTGAGTATTATCAGTTCGTAGAGATGCGCTTAAAAGGAATCTGTGCAGCTTTGATTTCTGAGACTGGTAAAGAATGGAACGAAAAACTGGATGAATATGAATCAGACCCTCTTGGTCGGCTGATTTACCAATTACGCTCGATTCAAGGCAATGTTAATCCTGCAATTTTCAGCGAGAAAGAATTTGATCATCTCAATTCTGTTCGGGAAGCTCGAAACTATTGGTGTCATCAATGCTTTTCCGCTCCACACCATGTTACATTCAAAAACGGTTCACTTAGGGAAAACGCGTTCAGAACACGGTTAATTTGCGACTTAAGTGAAGCGATTGAAATGGATAGGAAGTTGGCGAAGATATTTGCTTGTATAGGTAATCAAAAGGATTTCAGCAGCACTCTTTTCTGACCATCATTATTTGGTCTATTTCCTCACTCAAGCACCGCCTCGCGCGGTGCTTTTCATTCCCCAAATTCCAACCGAAAGGAGATCAAGATGCCCAAATACAACATCAGTATTTCTCAAGACGAGAAAACTACAATCCAAAACGCGCTCATCAATATGCGGTATTCTTCCGCTGTTGACGAGGAGCTTGCGGAAGCGCTGAACGAGCTTATATCGAGGTTTCAGGCAATGCGTCCCGTGCCTGAGTACGAATATGAGCGATAAAAGAGCGGAACGGCTGATATATGCGGCAGCTCCCATCATCCCCGTGGTGTGGCTTGCGCTATTAGTCGCGCCGTGCATCGGAGGCAGCGCAGCAGCGGTATTCGAGCGGCTTACGGAGGCGATCAAACAGCCGTTTCATATCGTGTGGTGCGCTCATAGCGGCAAGTGCATACTCGTTTTTCTGGCACTCTATATTTGCGGAGTGCTTTTTTATTTCGGCTCAAGACCAAACACAAGGGACGGCGAGGAGCATGGCTCTGCCAAGTGGGGTGTTCCGAAGGAGATAAACAAGAGCCTGAAGCAAGAGGAGAACTTTCCGCTTTCAAAGCGATTGCGGCTCGGAATGGACACGCACAGGCATAGGCGAAACCTCAACGTGTTCGTTCTCGGCGGCAGCGGCGCGGGTAAAACAAGGTTCGTGGCTCTGCCGAATATCCTTGAAGCAAATTGCTCGTATGTTATCACCGATCCGAAAGGCGAGATACTTGCCAACACCGGCTATTATCTCTTGGAGCAGGGCTACGACGTGCGCGTGTTCAACCTTGTGGATATGGATTCTTCGGACGGCTACAACCCCTTTATGTATCTTCGGGATGATAAGGACGTTTTGAAGCTTATCACGAACCTCATTAGGAACACCACGCCGAAGGGCGCGAGCAATTCCGATCCATTTTGGGAGAAGGCCGAGACCGCACTTCTTGAAGCGCTCATGTTCTATCTGCTTTATGAAGCCCCGCCCGAAGAACAGAACTTCGCCATGATAATGAAGATGCTTGCATACGCGGACGTGCGCGAGGAGGAATCAAAGCATATCTCGCCGCTCGATCTTCTGTTTCAGCAGCTTGGATATGCAGTACCCGGTCATATCGCAGTGAAGCAGTATTCCGTGTATAAGCAGGCGGCGGGCAAGACCGCAAAGAGCATAAACATATCGCTGGCTGTCCGATTGGCGGCGTTCAATATGAAGCAGCTTCAAAGGATAACCGATATTGATACAATGCACTTCGGCGATCTTGGCGAAAGGAAGATGGCTATATTCGCCGTTATCCCCGATAACGATACCTCGCTGTCGTACCTTGTGGGTATGCTCTATACGCAGATAATACAGGAACTCTATTTTAGAGCCGACCATATCCACTATGGACCATTGCCCGTTCATGTGCGCTTTATCCTCGATGAGTTTGCGAACGTCAGCCTGCCAGAGGAATTCGATAAGTCACTTGCAACGATGCGCTCAAGAAATATGTCCGCAACGATCATCGTGCAGAACCTTGCTCAGCTAAAGGGACTATATAAGGACGGAGCTTGGGAAACGATCACGGGCAATTGCGATTCGCTCGTGTATCTCGGCGGCAACGAGGCAAGCACGCACGAGTATGTTTCAAAACAGCTCGGAAAGCAAACGATCTGGCTCAAGACACACGGGCAGACCAAAGGCAAATCGGGCTCATATTCCACCAATCAGCAGCTAACGGGACGCGAGCTGCTGACACCCGATGAAGTGCGTATGCTGGATAACCGCTGCGCACTTGTTTTTATCCGCGGCTTTCATCCGATAATGGATGATAAATATCCTCTTGAAAAGCATCCCAAGTATCGCTTGTCCGCTTCGGGAGGATACCCCAAATACGACCATGCCCTCAATATGCTCGCAGACGAAGAGCTTTCATGCGAGCTTTCTTCTCTCTCCGAGGGCAAAGAAAAATCAAAAGAATCAAAGGAGGACACAGATCCAAATGAAACTTAACAGGAAAACCAAAACCATATTCACGCTCTTCTGCGCGCTTGTGCTCGTTTTCAGCATCGCAGGTGCGGCACTCGCTTCGGGCGGCGACGATCCCATCGCCGTTGTAAACAACCTCTCGAACTTCATCTTCGGGCTTATCCGCGCTGTCGGCATAATCCTGCTTGCGTTCGGCGTGCTTCAGCTCGGCATCTCGCTCAAAAGCCACGATCCTTCCGCAAGGGCGAACGGTATGCTGACCATTGCGGGCGGCATCGTCATCACCTTCACCAAAGAGATACTCAATCTAATCACCGGCTGATGGCGGCGATACTCTGCGGCGGCTTTTGCCGCCGCTCCCATCGGGAGGTGAGATAACATGGGAACAAACGCAATAGTGGAGATACTGAATAAAGCGCTCGGCACATGGTCCCATTATCTTGCGCTTATTTGGGATCTTCTCACAACCTCGCCCGCGGAGTTCAAGGACGGCGCGATATGGAATATAATGGTAAACATCCATTCGGGCATAAAGGGCATAGCCTACGGTCTGCTCGTGCTGTTCTTCGTTGTGGGCGTAATGAAAACCACCACAAACTTCTCGGAGCTTAAAAGACCTGAGCAGGCGCTGAAGCTGTTTCTTAGGTTTGCGATAGCAAAGGGAGCCGTTACCTACAGCATGGACCTTATGCAGGCGATATTCAGAATAATTCAAGGGATAATGCACCAAATCTATGCTTCATCCGGCACGGTGTTCGACGGGAACCTTGAACTGCCGAATGCATTGCGGGATAAAATATCCTCGGTCGGCTTCTTCGATTCGATACCGCTGTGGCTCGTTTCGCTTATAGGCGCGCTTCTCGTTGCGGTATTGAGCTGCGTTATCCTTCTTACCGTGTACTCGCGCTTTTTCAAGCTCTATATGTACACGGCGATAGCGCCCGTGCCTATGGCAAGCCTTGCGGGAGAAGGCACGACGAATATCGGCAAGCAGTTCATAAAGGGATATGCGGGGGTATGCTTGCAGGGCGCGATCATAATCCTTGCCTGCATAATCTACTCGGTTTTCGCTACCTCTATGCCGACGGTAGATGCTTCGGCTTCCGCGACTTCGGCGGTATGGTCGTATCTGCTTGAACTAATTGTAAACCTGCTCGTGCTCGTTGGCGCTATACGAATGAGCGATAGGATAATCCATGAGATGATAGGTATGTAAAAGGAGCGCCGCGGCGCTCCTTGATTTCGTGATAGCTTGATTATTCTCCGATAGCTGTCAAGTCTGTATAACAGCCGGGCTTTTTCTTGAGTTCTTCAATGAACATCTCCTGCCACAGCCTTTCGGCTCGCTTCTCTTGTACCTTTTCCACGATGAAGCGGATAAGGCTTCCGAGCCACATGAGGGCGATAAGACCGTACATACAATAGGCGATTATGTATGCGGTGCTGTTCGCCTGCTCCGAAAGGAATGGGAGGATGAAGCCCGCGGCGAAGCCGTAAAGCGTGGGTATGCCGCAGACAGCGAGCTTTGGCGAGCGAAGCGCCATGCCGATTATCCAAAGGACGAGTCCTGCTATGTATATGTACTTGATCATTTCCGTATCCTCCGTTTTTTCTTTATTGTACCATGAACAAAAGAAGGAATTGAGGATGTCGATCAGAAACTAACACCATTAAAACAAATTTGGAGGTATAAATGGAAATAAAGATAAATAAAGAGATTCGTGATTATCAGGAATCGATTAT
>CADBGC010000057.1 GCA_902794055.1 uncultured Eubacteriales bacterium
AGGGGTGTTTTCCGATAAGGAAAAAACGGATAAGAAGATTGACGAACTCGACCGTTCGGTGTTCGATTATAAGAACAGCTCCGAGACCAACTACGACTTCTTCAACTTCATTGTAAACGATCAGCAGATCCTGCATCTGTCCGGTACCAACAACAGCAACTGGACTACCTACACCTACACCGCTGCTTCCGCCGGCACCTACACCTTCAAGTGGGAGTTCACCAAGGATGTCAGCGTGAACGGCGGCGACGACTGCGTCAAGATCGACAACGTCGTTTACTCCGGCGATCCCGGCCCTGCGGCTCCCTCCGAGCCCGGTGACGGCGACGTTGACGGCAACGGCATCGTTGCGGTTTCGGATGCGCTTATCGCAATGCGCATCGCTATGGGCACTCTGGATGGCACCGCTGAACAGATCGCTCGCGGCGATCTCGACGGCGACGGCATCATCAACATGGCCGAGGCTCTCCAGATCATGCGTATCGCTATGATGGACTAAAGATCCAATGCTTAAACAGGCGAACTCTGTTCGCAGCGAGTCGGATCCCGTAAGGGATCCGGCTTTTTTGCTTTTATCATAGCCTGCTTGACGGATAATTGACCGTGAATGCTCAATAAAGCAGGGCAAAACGGCAAATATAAACACGCTTTCTTTGCCGCAGACTTGATTTAAATGCACTTCTGCCGCTCAGCCTTGATTTTTCTTGATTTTTGCATTGAAAAATCCGCGATGCTTGATTATAATATAAGCACGCTCCGCAGCGGGCTTTGAAATGCCGCTGCTCCACGGCGGACGATACAGGAAAACCATCGAGGTACTCTTTTATGGAGAAGGAAACCGAAAACAAAAACAATATAACCGCATTGAGCGCCAACGTCGAGCGCGTATTCAGCGAGGCCTATTACATCGGCAGGGCTTCGACCGCCAAGGGTGTCGTTGCCTCCTATATCCCCGAGCTTGCCAAGGCAGATCCAACGGCGTTTGGGCTCTTTATGCTGGATAATAACGGAAACAGCCTCTGCTTCGGCGATTTTGAAACCCGATTTTCGATTCAGTCGATATGCAAGGTAGTGATACTCGCAGCCGCTCTAAAATACAGGGGATTTCGCGGCACCTTCGATCACGTTATGATGGAGCCCTCGGGCGATGCCTTCAACTCCATCCTTAAGCTGGACATGCGCAGCAATCTTCCGTTCAATCCCATGATAAATGCGGGAGCGATACAGACAGTCAGCCTGCTTGCCGACCTACTCAGCTTTGATGAGCTCGTATCCTTTGCGCGTGAGCTCTGTCATGACGAGGGCATAGTGCTCGATGAAGCGGTTTATAAGAGCGAATTCGATTCGGGCGACAGGAACCGCGCAATAGTCTATCTTTTAAAGAGCAAGGGCGTTTTGATGGCAGATCCCGATAAAACGGTCGATCTTTATTTCAAAATGTGTTCCCTCTCGGTAACGGCTCGCTCGCTCGCCTCGCTCGGTCTGGTTATTTCAAACGGCGGCATCGATCCCGTAAGCGGCATGCGGCTTATAGAAGCTGAGCACGTTCGCACGGTAAAGAGCCTTATGTTTACCTGCGGAATGTATGACTTTTCGGGCGAATTCGGCGTTCGAGTCGGCGTTCCCGCCAAGAGCGGTGTTGGCGGAGGTCTGGTTTGCGCCGCGCCGGGCATGGGCATCGGGCTATACGGCCCTGCGCTCGACCCCTTTGGAAACAGCATCGCGGCGGTCAAGTCGATGGAGCATATCTCCGAAAAACTCGGACTGCATGTTTTTGACTATTAAAATAATATTGTAAAAGGAATAACAGCATGGATAAAAACGCGGCAATTTCGCTCATAGGCGAGCTTTCAAACGCCTTCGGCCCATCGGGCTTCGAGGATGATGCGGTGGAGGTGCTCAAAAAGCATTGCGCCCCGCTCGGAAGAATTGAGGAGGATTCGCTCCGCAATCTCTATGTTTACCGAAACGAGAACACGGGGGATAAGCCCGTTCTTATGCTCGATGCGCACACCGACGAGGTTGGCGCGATAGTGCAGGCGATTCGCCCGAACGGAACTATCCGATTCCTTCTCCTCGGCGGCTGGGGAAAAAGCTCCCTGCCTTCGAGCAGAGTGCTCGTTCGAAACCGTCTTGGCGAATATCTGCCGGGCATCGTGGCGGCAAAGCCCGTGCATTTTATGAGCAATTCGGAGAGGGCGGGCGCGAGCTATGAGGTTACCGATCTGAGCATAGATATAGGAGCTTCCTCGAAGGAGGAGGCTGAAAAGGTGTTTCATATCGGCGTGGGGGAGCCCATCGTTCCCGCCGTGGATTTTGAATGCGATGAGGTGCACGGCCTTCTTTTCGGCAAGGCGTTCGACTGCCGCATAGGCTGTGCTGCGCTTGTTGAAACTCTGAAAAACCTTACCGGGAAGGAGCTCCCCTTCGATATAGTGGGCGTTTTTTCCTCGCAGGAGGAGGTGGGCGAGCGCGGTGCGCAGGTCGCGGTAAATAAGGTCAAGCCCGATATCGCGCTCTGCTTCGAGGGCGCACCGGCGGACGATACCTTCACCGAGCCATGGCTTGCTCAAACCGTGCTCGGTAAGGGCGCGATGCTCCGCTACATGGATAAGTCCATCATCTGCAATCCACGCTATATGCGCCATGCCGTTGAGCTGGCGGAGGGGGAGAATATCCCCGTTCAATGCGCGGTGCGCGAGGGCGGCGGAAACAACGGCGCCATGATAAACCTTGCGGGAAACGGCATCCCCGTCATAGTTGCGGGCGTTCCCGTAAGATACATCCATTCATCGAACTGCATCGCCAAATATGAGGACTTTGAATCCACCGTTCGCTTTGCCGTCAAGCTGGCGGAAAGCATGAGCGAGGCGCTTCTTGGTTCTCTGTAACGGGATAAAACAATAGATTTTTACAGAAGGAATCTGAAAAATATGAGCAAATTCATTGAAAATAGCGCGGCTCTTCGCGCAATGGAAACTCCGCATTACAACTGCGCGCAGTCGGTCGTTATGCCCTTTGCCGAGGCTGCGGGAATAAGCATCGAAGCCGCAAGGCGCATCAGCTCGAACTTCGGCGGCGGCATGAAGCGCGGCTCGGTCTGCGGCGCGGTAACGGGCGGTCTGATGGCTCTCGGGCTCTTCGGCTTGGACGATGCAGAAACGGTAGGAGCCTATTATGAAAGGCTGAATGCGCATAAAAGCCTCGATTGTGCGGAGCTTCTTAGGGAAAATGAAGAAGCGGGCGGAGAGAAAAAGCCCTTCTGCGACTGCTTGGTGCTTGAATGCGTGAAGCTCGCTGAAGCCATATTAAGGGAAAAGGGCAGGCTGTTAGCATGAAGGCTTTCGTGATGGATGCCTTTTGTGAAAAGGCTTTTTCGGGCAATCAGGCGGGCGTTGTGCTCGTTGATCGCCCGCTTTCGGATGAAATGATGCAGGCGATAGCCGCCGAGTTCAAGCATTCCGAAACCGCGTTCATCCATCTGCTGGAGCTCATCGAGGATACGGTCAAAATACGCTACTTTACGCCAACGGGCGAGGTGGAGCTCTGCGGCCATGCCACGGTCGCAAGCTTCGCGCTGCTTAGAAAGCTTGAGCTTATCGGCGATGGCGATATCCTTGCCGATACCAAGGCGGGTTTGCTGAATATCACCGTAAACGGCGAGCATATTTGGATGGATATGGCCGAGCCGAGGCTCGTTAAAACGCTTGATGCGAGCGAAACAGATGCGCTTTACCGCGCATACTCCCTCGATCCGGAGGACGGCATTGCGGGCTTTATGCCTCAGGTCGTTTCCACAGGGCTTTCGGATATCATCATGCCCGTTCGCGACAGAAGAACCCTGCTTCGTGCCGTTCAAAACGAAGCCGCCGTTTCCGAGCTCTCAAAAAAGCTCGATTGCGTGGGCGTGCATATGTTCGCGCCCGGCGGGGAGGACTGCACCGCGTTCTGCGGCAATTTCGCACCGCTTTTCGGCATTCCCGAGGAATGCGCCACGGGCACCGCGAACGGTGCGCTGACCTATTATCTTTATCTCAAGGGGCTGATCGCGCCCGAGCGTGAAAATGCTTTCATCCAGGGCGAGCGCATGAACAGGCCGTCGAAGGTCTTGAGCAGGCTCTCTCAATGCGGCGAAAGCGTGAAGATACGCATAGGCGGCAGTGCTGTGATGAGCATGGAATGCGATATAAAGCTTTGATATGATCCGTGCGGAGAATGCTTGGGTTTTTTTATTCGGCAATTCTCGGAACAAAACATATATTTGCAAACAGTGTAATTCTTTGATAGAATTCATGCAGCGGCGCGTTAAACGGAGGGGGCGTTGTGCGCCGTAATTTCGTAGTGAGGGATACGGAATGCAGGCATACAGCTTCTTCGATTATAAGTACAATATCGAGGGCTTCGACAGCGATCTGTTCAGCCCTATGCATATTGTTTATATCATCTTGGTCTATTTGCTCGGCTTTGCGCTTTCTTATTTTTTCAGAAACACGAAGCATCAAAGCATCTCCCGCGGTTTAAAGGTGCTTTCGCTGATCATGCCGATCCTTGAGATAAGCAAGATCGCCTGGGAGAGCTATTACGATATCACCACGGGACAGGGCTTCAACTACGGCGGAATCCTTCCGCTCTATACCTGCTCGCTGTTTATGTATGCGCTGATCGGCGCGGCGTGGGGCAGGGGAAGGCTGCGCGAATACTGCCTTTCATTCATAACCACGATCGGGCTTTTGTACGGCGCGGTTGGCGTAGTGTACTGCAACGGGCTCAATTATTACCCGTTCTGGACCTTCGGTGCGTTCTATTCGCTGTTTTTCCACTCGGCTATGTTCGTAACGGGCGTTTTCCTGCTCGTTTCGGGCTATAAAAGGCTCGAATGGGCGGACTGCCTGCGCGCTATGCTCCCAATACTTGCTCTTGCCGCGGTCGCCGTGCCATTCAACTACGTCTACAACCACCTTGCCCACTCCAATGCGGACTATATGCTTCTGTATTCGGGCGGGGGAGTGCCGATCTATCAAGACCTTTCCGAAAAGCTCGCTCAAAAGGGTCTGCGCTTCATCTATACGATAATAATGCTTCTAACGCATATCCCGCTCGCCGCGCTCGTAACAGGTGCGTATAAGCTGATAAACAGCGCATCGGCGCGAAATAAAAAACGCAAAAGCGCGATCAAGAGCTGAAAAATGCATTATTGAAGAGCATAAGAGGGAATGTTGCACAAGCAAGCAAATTCTGTGCAGCAGCCTCTTTCTTTTTGTGGTATTTGAGTTTATCTGAGGGGGCCGGCGAAAGGAACGGATCAAAGATGACCTTGAGCCACGAAGCTGCCATGATATTTTAAGAAAGTTTTAAGATTTTTTTAAGAGTTTCATTGAAATTGTTGAACATTCAAATGTCATTTCACAAACACAGGCAGAACAAGGTTGCAATTTTTGAATACTTATTATTCAAAATAAGAAAACTCATAATAATAAAATATATTTGATAAATGGGATAATTTAGCTTGACGATGATAGTATACAATGTTAGAATACGAATATGGTAGCATCGGAGTCGTTATATATATGATCCTCCGATGCAAAAACCCCAATATAAATTTTGGAATAATTGTGTTCTGGATCGTGAGGTGTTGTAAAAAGAACAAGTATCAAAACCGCCGCAGTAATGGCGTTTGGCTTCGCGTATATACCGAAATCGGTAATACCGCTCGCAAGCCGCATTCCTCGCTCAGTCCGAACGGTTTTGTGAAAACAAGCTTTTCGGACGTATCCGCTCCCGAAAACAGCGCAAAGCTTAGCGCTATCGTTATTTGGGAAGCATCCTCGCATTGCCGTTCTGCACCGTTGCCTGTATCAAGAGCCTCGTTTATAAAGCTCTATCGGCAGTGCAGCATGGTGAATACAACGGCATTTCACCCTCGCGTGATCGGCGTCATTTCGGTTAGCGTTCGGCGATGAGCGCTTTGACGTCGACAACAGTCACTCGCATCCTGAAAACAGGGTATAAAAGCTCTCGATATACGGTATCCGAGAGTTGAATCGATACCCGTGCCGGCAAGTGTCATCGCAGCGCGCGCACTCGGATCGCAGGAACAAGAACCTCGCTTATTCCTTATCATGATCCGAGGAGATGAATCGACTTGGTTTACGCACTCGCCCGGCAGCAGACGTTTTTTGTGCACACAAGCAATATGGAGGTCGTTTATTATGAAAAAGACATTGTCACTTATTTTGGCGATTATGACCGTCGTGTCTCTGATACTCGGCGTCGCCCCCGCCGCTAAAGTAAATGCAGACTCCGATGTTGTTGCCGTCTACGAGGTCAAGGTGCCGGCAAAATCGGAAGGAGAAGCAACCCGCGGCAATCCGACAGGCAGGAGTATTTCGTCAATGAACACGAAAAATCTTGCCAATACGGTAACTTATACGGGATCAATTTTCCAAGAGGCGAAAGTTACCATACTCAATTACTGGGGAACTTGGTGTGGCGTATGCACCAGCGAAATGCCTCAGGTAAAGCAGTTCTATCAGTATTTGCAGAATAATCCCAGCTACAACGTCAAGCTTTACGGCGTTGTATCGCAGGGCAATGAATCAAGTGCGCAGTCGTATTTGAGCCAGAACGGTTATAATTGGCCCAACATGAGAACCGACAGCGTGCTTCAGTCTGCTTTCTACGGCTCCGGTTCAAACGCAGGCGACGGTTCCGCACCCCAGTGGGCGGCGGTTGACTGCAACGGAAAGATCATTAAGTATCTGAACCAGAGCGTTACCTACTCATCTCTTAAGTCATTTGCAGATCAGGCGCTCGCGATAGCTCCCGATAACGGCGGCGGCAATCCCACTCCCAGCCCCACCCCCGGCGGCAGCGGCACTACCTACAGCGGCACCGCGACAGTTCAGGGCTACAATTATTCCGTTACCGTTTCCGTAACCAAGAGTAACGGAAGGATCACCAATGTAAACGTCACCGGCAATAGCGTTGGCAACAATTCATATTACTATAATCTTGCAGTAAACGGCAGCGGCAGCAGGCCGGGCATTCCTCAGCAGATCATAAACAATCAGGGCACAAGCAACATAAACGTGATCTCAGGCGCAACGCGCACCTGCAATGCGATAGTTCAGGGTGCAAATACTGCGCTGTCCTACTTCTCGTCCACAACCCCCACTCCCGCTCCCACGGCGACTCCCGCTCCCACGGCGACTCCCGCTCCTATCAGCGCACCCACGGTCAGCGTGAGCATTGTGGACGGAAAGCCCCATCTTACTTGGAACTCCGTAAGCGGCGCAGCGAGATATAAAGTTAAGCGCGGAACCGGAAACGGCACCATGGGTGTTATCGCAACCATTACCGCAACAAACTATACCGATATCGCGTACCTTGTTCAGGGACAGACCTATCGCTATGCGGTATGCGGAGTAAGCTCGAATGGCAGCGACGGCAATTACAGCAATTCCGTGAGCATAACCATCCCCACTTCGATCGTAACGCCGATCCCCACGGCGGTTCCCACTGCGGTTCCCACGGCGATCCCCACGGCGATCCCCACTGCGGTTCCCACGGCGATCCCCACGGCGGCGCCCACGGCGACTCCCGCGCCGATCTCGGCACCTTCTATAAACGTCACCCTCAACGGCAGCAATCAGCCTGTTATCACTTGGAACGCCGTTAGCGGCGCCGCAAACTACAAGGTCAAGCGTGCTGCGCTTGGCGGCGGCACACCGAGCGTTATCGCGACCGTTACCGGCACCGGCTACACGGATACCGATAATCTCAGCATGGGTCAGACCTACACCTACGTTGTGTGCGGCGTTGGATCGAACGGCACCGAGGGAGCTTGCAGCGCTCCCAAGAACATCACTATCTCCGCGCCTCTCAGCGCTCCGACCCTCTCCGTTTCTCTTTTGAGCAGCGGCAGACCCAAGCTCACTTGGACTGCGGTCAGCGGCGCTTCGAAGTATCAGCTCAGGCGTGCGATAGGAGACGGCGATTTCGCGCTTGTTTCAAGCACGACCGGTACTGCCTACATTGACAACTCAGCCTCTATACCCGGGCAGACCTACAGCTACATAGTCTGCGCCGTTACACCGAACGGCAGTGCCGGTGCTTACAGCGATCCCGTCAGCATTACGATAGTCGGACAGCTCGAAGCTCCTTCTGTAAGCATTTCTCTCAACAGCAATGACCAGCCCGTTATCACCTGGAATGCGGTTACCGGTGCGGCCAAATACAAGGTAAAGCGTGCTGTTGGAAACGGCACTCCGAGCGTTATCGGAACCACTACCGCTACCTCCTATACCGACGCTGCGGCTCTTACCACGGGTCAGACCTATACCTACGTGGTATGCGGAGCCCCCGTCAGCGGCATGGAGGGCATATGCAGTGCTCCCCAGACCGTAACCATCCCCGAACCGCTTGCAGCTCCTTCTATAACGGTTACAATCAACGGCAACAATCAGCCCGTTATCAGTTGGAACGACGTCAGCGGCGCGATGAACTACAAAGTGAAACGTACTCTCGGCAGCGGCACCCAGTACGTTATCGCTACCGTTAACAGCACCAACTATACCGACAACTCGGCTCTCATCCCCGGTGAGAACTATACCTACGTGGTATGCTCGGTAGGATTTAACGGCGCTGAGGGCGCATGCAGCGCTCCCCAGACCGTAACCATCCCCGTTCCGACTGCGGCCCCTTCGATAACAGTTACCATCGCAGGCGGAAAGCCGGTTATCACTTGGAATGAAGTAAGCGGAGCTGCGCAATACAAGGTTAAGCGCGCACTTGGCAACGGCACTCCCAGCGTTATCAGGACCGTTACCGCCACCACCTATACCGACGGAGCAAACCTCACCGCAGGCAAGACCTACACCTACACCGTTTGCGCCGTTGATGCGAGCGGAAACGAAGGTGGATGCAGCGCGCCCAAGTCCATCACCATAATAGGCAAGCCGGCGAACCTCACCGCGGGCATCGTCAATGGCAAGCCCAACCTCACCTGGACCGCAGCACAGGGTGCATCCGGCTACCAGATCTACCGCAGCACAAAGAAGAGCAGCGGCTATAAGCTCGTGGCCACCGTGAACGGAACCACCTTCACCGATGCTGCAGCGCTTACCGCGCTTAAGACCTACTACTATAAGGTTCGCGCGATAGACAACAATACCAATACCGGCGCATTCAGCACGGCAGTCGGTATCGTTGCATACGGCGTGGGCAAGCCCGAGAACTTTGCCGTGAGCTTGGTTGACCGCTTGCCTCATCTCACCTGGAGCGCTTCGCAGAACGCAACGCAGTATCAGATCTACCGCAGCACAAAGAAGAGCAGCGGCTATAAGCTCATTGCTGCCGTGGGCGGAACCTCCTTCACCGATACCGCAGCGCTCACAGGCCTTAAGACCTACTACTACAAGATTCGCGCTACCGACGATCACGACACCTTGAGCGAATACAGCTCGGTGGTCAGCATCGTTGCATACGGCATTGGCAAACCTGCGGGTCTCGTCATTGACACCATCGACGGTATGCCGTTGATCTGCTGGGATCCCGCCGCCAATGCAGCATATTATAACGTTTACCGCAGCACCAAGAGCTCCAGCGGCTACAAGCTGGTGAGCTCGGTAATGGATCCCGCTTTTGTCGACACGGATTCGCTTACGGTTGGCAAAACGTACTACTACAAGATCCGCGCTTATGACGATCAGGACATGGCAGGCGCACTGAGCGCTTATGTTTCCATCGTTATTCCCGAATCCGACATCAAGGGTGAAGCTACAAGGGGCGGCGTTATCGGTGACAAGAGTACTGCACCCGTGGTAACGATTACTCTTACAAGCAACAACAGGCCCAAGCTTACCTGGAATGCGGTCAGCGGTGCAGCGAAGTATAAGGTAAACCGTGCAATAGGTGTAAATTCAGGAGACTTCGCGCTTATCGCCACCCAAACGAGCACTACATATGTCGACCTCGCGGCATCCACGCCCGGTCAGACCTACACCTACACGGTATGCACGTTAGCAGCGAACGGTGATGAAATTGCATGCAGCGTGCCCAAGAGCATAACTATTCCCGGCGGCACTCCCGCCCCCGGCGCACCCAGCGTCACCGTTACCCTCAACGGCAGCAATCAGCCCGTTATCAGCTGGAACGCTGTCCCCAATGCGGTGAGCTACAAGATCAGTCGCGCTCTCGGCAACGGCACACCGACTGTTCTCACCACAATTAACGGCACCTCATATACCGACACCTCGGCTCTTATCCCCGGGCAAACCTACAACTACACGGTATGCTCGTTAGGAGCTAACGGCGTTGAAGGTGCATGCAGCGCACCCAAGGAAATAACCATTCCCAGCGCTCCCGGCGCACCCAGCATCACCGTTACCCTTAACGGCAGCAATCAGCCCGTTATCAGCTGGAACGCAGTCAGCGGCGCATCGAGCTATAAGGTAAAGCGCGGACTCGGCAATGCCGAGCCGAGCGCTATCGCTACCGTTACCGGCACCACCCATACCGACACCGCAGCCCTTATCCCGGGGCAGACCTACACCTACGTGGTATGCTCGGTAGGATCGAACGGCGCTGAGAGCAACTGCAGCGCACCCAAGACTGTGACCATTCCGGCTCAGATCAGCGCACCCAGCATCACCGTTACCCTTAACGGCAGCAATCAGCCCGTTATCAGCTGGAACGCGGTAAGCGGCGCATCAAGCTATAAGGTAAAGCGCGGACTCGGCAATGCCGAACCGAGCGCTATCGCTACCGTTACCGGCACCACCTATACCGACACCGCATCCCTCACCCCGGGGCAGACCTACACCTACGTGGTATGCTCGGTAGGATCGAACGGCGCTGAGAGCAACTGCAGCGCACCCAAGACTGTGACCATTCCTGCAGGCGGTCCGCTTCCCGCGCCCGCCAACGTAAGTGCAAGCTGTGTCAACGGCAAGCCCGTCATCACCTGGAGCGCAGTCAGCGGAGCGGTCAACTACAGGGTATACCGCGCCACCAAGGCATCCGGCTCGTATGCC
>CADBGC010000058.1 GCA_902794055.1 uncultured Eubacteriales bacterium
CCACCTGTTCTCATTCCGAACACAGAAGTTAAGCCCACATACACCGACAGTACTGTGCTGGAGACGGCATGGGAGGATAGGCAGCTGCCGGATCCCAAAAGGACGCTCAACGAGCGTCCTTTTAGTATTCCACAACTATCTTAACAGTTGCTGAATACTTCATTTGCATCCAAAGGATGCAAACATCTTTAGGCAATGCCGTGCTTCATTTGCACCCGAAGGATGCAAGCCTCATTTAAAAAATGCCAAGAGCGACTCATCCAAGCCGCTCTTTTGCTTTGAGAATGAAATTTGCTTCGCAAGTTAAATCTGCTCTTCTGTAGGCGAAATGCGCCTGCGCTCGTGAAATATGATTAATCAGTAGAAAGTGCGTGGGATGCTGACCAAACCGCAGCATTTTGCGCCTAAGCCCATTCTATTGACAGACGGCATGAATGACCCTTTGAATTATCCTTTATAATACCGCGAGGCACCGAACTAAATGCTCGGTGCCTCGCGGGCTTTTGAGTCTATCTATTTATGGGATAATTTGTCAGTTCAGATCGTGCCGAGAATATGCCTC
Organism: uncultured Eubacteriales bacterium; assembly: GCA_902794055.1. Taxonomy (GTDB): domain Bacteria; phylum Bacillota; class Clostridia; order Christensenellales; family CAG-138; genus PeH17. Next base: position 563 of record CADBGC010000058.1, read on the forward strand.
ATCAGCAGCAACGCATCCATCAGATCCGTTTTTCCGTCGCTGTTGAAGTCGGCTTCGGCTTCATCGCAGGAGAGCTCATCGGCGCCGATCAGCCAACGCATCAGCCGCAGCGCATCGCTCATATCCACGGTGCCGTTTCCGTCCACGTCGCCAAGCTCGGCGTACTGCGCTGTAACGGTGATATCCTCGGTAACTGCGGAGAAGTCGGCATCCCAGCCGGTGAAGCTGTACCACTCGTGCGCGGGTGCTTCGGGAGCCTCGGCCGCTTCGCCGTGCTCGACCTCGACCTCGGCGATAACTTCGCCGGTGATGGGATCGATGAAAGTGACGGTGTGGGTGGTGGGCTCGTCGGGCTGATAGGTAACGCCGCCGTTCACGACAGCAAACTCAACCAGCTCGACATCGCAGTTGTAGATATCGTAGTTATCGAGGTCGTAAGTGATCGTGATCGGGTAGGTGCCGGGCTCGGCGTTCTCGGAGAGCTTGAAGGCGAGCTCAACGAGCGAACCGTTGACGGTGTAGTTCGTGGTGGCGGTATCGTTCACCCAGCAGAGAGTGTAGGGGTTACCGAGCGTGGGCGAATGTACCTGTCCGGGAAGCAGGCTGGTATCGGTGCGGCCGATAAGCTCAAGCGCCTCGTCAAAGTCCACGGTCAGCATCATCGAAACGATGCCCGGGTTGTTCTCAAGGCTTACGCAAACGGTCACAGTCTCGCCGGGTTCCGCGGTAACGGAGTCAACAACGATCGTGGGTTCGCTGCCCTTGATCTCGGCCTTCTTCGCTTCGGGCGCGCTCTTTGCGGAGTACGGCAGAGTTTCATAGCCCGCCCACTTCGCGAGATACCTTGTAAGAATGAGGCGGTCGAGTGCGTTTACTTTGGTATCCACGTTCACATCCGCCGCGATCATATTGATTACGGCTTCGGGATAATCCGCCCACTTAGCAAGGAAGCGGGTCAGATAGAGCCTGTCGAGCGCATTGACCTTGGTATCGGTGTTCACGTCGCCGATCAGCACATCGATAACGTTCACCTTGCCGTTCATGACAGCGAAATCGACCAATTCGACGTCGCAATTGTAAATGTCATAGTTATCAAGTTCATAGCTGATCGTTATCGGATACTCGCCGACCGGCATATCCTCCGGAACCTCAAAGGTCAGGGTTGCGATAACGCCGTCTGCGGTGAAGTTCTCGGTCGCAGTATCGTTCACCCAGCAAAGAACATAGGGATTGCCCATCGTGGGCGAATGCACCTGACCGGGGAGAAGCCCCGTATCGGTCACGCTCGCAAGCTCAAGACGCTCGTCGAAATCGACCGTAAGAGCCATAGAAACGATGCCCGGATTGTTCAGAAGGGATACGTCCACGGTGACGGTGCTGCCCTGCGTAGCCGTCTTCGAGCCAACAATAATTTGAGGTGCATCGGGTGCGGGAGTTATAGGCGGCTCGGTTACAGGAGGATTGGTCGGAGGCTCGGTTACAGGAGGTTCGGCTTCCTTTTCCATGATGATGTAGCACATCATGCCACTCCCACTATAATCTACCCACTTACCCTTTCTTGACGAATGAAGCATCATGAGTGTGGCGTTCTCGTTTAATCCTCCATCGGGCTGATTGCCAAATGCTGAATCCCAGTTTGTGTAAGTAAGAGCTTCACCATTTGCCCACTTCCAATTGCCCTCGCTCTCGGCATCTGTCGCTCCGATGAATACGCTGCCGAGCTTCAAATCCGAAATGAACGAATTGATAAAAGCCTGCTCTGATTCTGTTTCTATGCATAGAAGCGTACCGCCTTGGCTTTCGCAGAAAGCTTTCGCATCGTACCAATCAAACAGCGTATGCTTGTAGAGTGTGTATGTATGTCCATTAAAATCCGCTGTCTTCATTTCATCAGTTGGAAATGAACTCGTCAAGTAGTCGAATTCGATGACGATGTTGCCTCTTTCAGTGTCGCTCAAATCTTGCCATTTTCCATTTTGACATATAGCAAGGTATTTTTCGGCATTCCACCTGTTATCCGGTTGCCCTGTTTCCCAATTCGTGTATGAGAAACTCTCGCCGGTTACCCACTGCCAGTTGCCTTCCCTATCAACCTCTGATGCACCGAGCCAAGTTGCAATGCCCGTATTACCATAAGTGTCAACGAGGCTTTTGATCGTTTCATTCTCGCCTGCGTTGGCAATAGTTGGAAGATGTCCGCCTAACAGCTCACTGAGTTGCTTTGCACTCTTCCAATCTGCTGTTGCGATTCCACCGTATGTCAGTATCGCATATGTATGCCCTTGATAGGTTTTTATTCCACAATGGAATGATGTATTATATTCCTGAACGGTTATTCTCTCAGAATATTCGGAGAAATTGTTGTAAACATTTGGGTTAAGCGCATTCACGGCAGCCACTCGAAACTTATAATTACCCGGTGGCAGCTGCATGTTGAAATGATTTGCCGTTATTCCATAAACACTGCCAATCACTTCGCCATTATCAGCATTGTAAGTGTAGAGGTCGTAAGACGAACAATTGGAGCCGCCAGAAGTCCAAAGAAAATACAGGGATTTCCAGCTTGGTATCGCGCAAGAAAGGTCATAATTATGCCTTACCGTAAGAACGGGCTTGTCCGGGTAGTGGTTTTCGGTTCTAATCGGTGGTCTGAAGCACCATGTGGGATTGGCAAGCGGAGTGTACCAAATGTGTTTTGTGGTATACAAATGCCCATTGAAGTTTGAATCGACAACGTAATGCCTTCCATCGCTGCCCTTCCCGTAATAAACCATAACATGACCGTATGGAGCAAATTCTTCCACGATCAGATCTCCCATTCTGAAATTATTGGGATTGCCGCCAACATTGACATTTTCCCATCCCGGTGGACAATGATACTGCCAGTTGCTGGCTGCGCCTACATGGATTTCGGCTTCTCCCCAGAAAGATGATAGATAATGATTACAAAAGTAAGGGCATTGACCATTGCCATATCTTTTCTGCATTGCCGCTTCATTATCCAGCCATGCTCTGACCTCGTCCATAGTTCTTGAATATGTCCTGAAATCAACCGAAGCATCAGTAGTGTCTAGCATTGGCTCATTATAAGGCGATAAATCATGCGCTGTTGTTTCATCAGCAAATGCAGGTTCGCCGACTTCTGACGAAACTGACTTAGCCGCCCCAACGGGCAAGCTTGTCATCGCCATCACTAGCGCGAGGGCGAAGGCTATAAGGGAAACGAGTTTCTTTTTCATAGATTGACCTCCTGATTATTTGAAGAAGCATGCCTCAAGCTGATGTAAAGTTTTATTAAAAACTTCCCGTTTTGGTATACTTCTTCTATTCGATACGATACTAACACATAAAATGACTTGTGTCAATATCATAACGCTATTTTCACAAGGTTTATTGTTTGGTTTAAAGCTTATAGAATATCTATATCGAAGGGAGGTTGCTATGAAGCCTGAATACAAGAGCCTATATGAAAAATTCGGATTGAATGTGGTTTACTATCGAAAGCGCAAAAAGCTTACCCAGCTTCAGCTTGCGGAGCTTGTGGATATAGATAGAAGCCATATAAGCGCTATCGAGCTTGGCAACGTTGGCGTTTCCTTTGATGTTGTATTCAAGCTTTGCGAGGTGCTTGAGGTCAAGCCAAGCGAACTCTTTGATTTCAGGGATTGATTTGTTTTATATAGGATTTGAAAGCAGAGCTTTACGGGGGTTGCAAGGCAAGATTATAAGAATTGAAAGGTGATGCTATGTATTTCAAAAGGCTGCGCGATCTGCGAGAGGACAGCGATCTAAAGCAGGCCGATATTGCGGAATATCTCGGCATTGCGCAGACCGTTTATTCCCGCTATGAGCGCGGCTTTCAGACCATTCCGCTGGAGCATCTGATCCGACTTGCGGATTATTATAATGTTACCACCGATTATATGCTCGGAAGAACCGACAGAAGGAGCTTTGAATGATTTGCTATCGGCAGTTTTGGAAAACGCTGCCTCGGTCGTGAATAATCGAGCTTTGATAGAATGAATTAAAGAGTCAATATAATTATAAATATGAAAGAAAACATCCGCCGCATCCTTTCGGGAAACGGCGGATATTCATTTGCCGATATTAATTATGCGCTAATTACGCCCTGTGCTTTGCAAAGCATTCGCTGCAATAGACGGGCTTATCGGTCTTGGGCTCGAAGGGGATCTTGGTGGGCTGGCCGCACTCTGCGCAAACCGCATCAAACATAACGCGCTCGCCGCTGCGGCGGGCTGCCTTGTGGTTCGATCTGCAGCTCTTGCAGCGGGAAGGCTCGTTCTGGAAGCCCTTCTCTGCGTAGAATTCCTGCTCGCCTGCGGTGAAAACGAATTCGTTGCCGCAGTCCTTGCAAACCAATACTTTGTCTTCAAACATGGGACTTTTACCTCTTTGTGTATTTTGGCTTTAAATCGGCTGACCTGGTCTTTGACCCCACACTCGCCTGTTGGAGGGTTCGCTACTAAGCTTTACGCCGCCCACTACTGCCCCTCTCGGGATCGCCCGACAGGACTTACATCTAAGCCGCACCATGCTCACGGGGGCTTTGCCCCGCTTATGTGGATCGCTTCGCCTGCGACTGGCATCGATTTTCAACCACAGACCCGATTATTAGCCGAGCTCCATTATATCACGGTCGAAAGCATTTTAACAAGCGATTTTTCATATAATAATAAATATATCGGCTTTATATACTAAAAAAATCTCTGAGGTGCATTGAAAAACGCAAAAAGACTGTTGAAACCGCTCTATAGAAATGGTATAATCAAGTTTGGAATGCTCATCGGCGCCGGTTCGCCGAAATATAAAGGGTTTTCATTGAAAAACAGAGGTTAGTTTCAATATGGAAAGAAAAAATGCATGGAGCACCTACTCCGACAAGGATCTCAAGAAGCTTGAGACCATTTCCAAGAATTACGTTAAGTTCCTCGACAACGGCAAGACCGAGCGCGAATGCGTTACCGAGGCAATTAAGCTCGCAGAAAAGCACGAATACCGCGATTTCGCGGAAGTTATTGCCAAGGGCGAAAAGCTCAAGGCGGGCGATCGCGTTTACTCAAACTGCATGGGCAAGGCGATCATGTTTTTCGTGGTTGGCAAGCAGCCCCTTGAAAAGGGAATGAACATCGTGGGCGCGCATATCGATTCGCCCCGCATCGATCTCAAGCAGAACCCGCTTTACGAGGAAGCCGGCCTTGCGTATCTGGATACGCATTACTACGGCGGCATCAAGAAGTATCAGTGGGTCGCAATGCCCCTTGCGATGCACGGCGTTGTTGCAAAGAAGGACGGCAGCCTTGTGAACATCGTTATCGGCGAGGATCCCAAGGATCCCGTCATCGGCATTTCCGACCTTCTCCCGCATCTTGCCGCAGATCAGATGGGCAAGAAGGGCTCCGTTATCATCGAGGGCGAAGCGCTGGACGTTATCATCGGCTCCAAGCCCGTCAAGAAGGAGGACGATAAGGAATCCGTTAAGGACGCTATCCTTGCCATCCTCAAGGAAAAGTACGATATCGAAGAAGAGGATTTCCTCTCCGCCGAGATCGAGATCGTGCCCGCAGGCGGCGCGCGTGAATTCGGCCTTGACCGCAGCATGATCATCGGCTACGGCCACGATGACCGCGTTTGCGCCTACGCTCAGCTCGAGGCGATCTTCGACATCAACGAGGTTCCCGAATACACCATCTGCTGCATCCTTGCGGATAAGGAAGAGATCGGCTCCGTCGGCGCAACCGGCATGAGCGCAAAGTATTTCGAGAACGCAGTTGCCGAGCTCATCAACGCCACCGGCGATTATTGCGACCTGAAGCTCCGCCGCACTCTCGCAGCAAGCCGCATGCTCTCCTGCGACGTAAGCGCGGGCTTCGATCCGCTGTTTGCGGGCGCATTTGAGCGCAAGAACTCCGCCTATCTCGGCAAGGGTGTTTGCTTCAATAAGTACACCGGTTCCCGCGGCAAGGGCGGCTCCAACGATGCGAACGCCGAATACATCGGCAGCCTTCGCAAGCTTATGGACGATGCGAACGTCAACTTCCAGACCGCCGAGCTCGGCAAGGTCGATCAGGGCGGCGGCGGCACCATTGCCTATATATGCGCCGCCTACGGCATGAACGTTATCGACAGCGGCGTTGCCGTGCTCTCGATGCACGCTCCCTGGGAGATCATCTCCAAGGCTGACCTCTATGAGGCAGTCAAGGCATACCGTGCGTTCCTTGTAAACGCATAATCGGTTTCAATCAAAACAATAGGCCGCCGCAAGCAATATCCAAGCCTGCGGCGGCCTTTTTATGCCGTTTAAGTGCTTTGTCAGTCCCTGCGCTTACTTCTTGCAAGCATGGAGAGTATGCGTATAAAGAGGTTTGCCGCATCAAGATAGATATCCAGCGCGCTATCCACCGCGTTGTCGAGCGTTTTTGGGAATTGCTGTGAGCGGTAAACGTCGTAGCCGAGATACACACTGAAAAGACCCGCCGCGATCCAGCAGGTTATCTGCTGATCCCTGCCGAGAATGAGAAGAACCACTTCGCAGATGATGAGTCCAAACAGAATGCCGGCGAGCATTCCGCCGAGCTTTTCAAAAAGCTTCGGGAATGCGAGTGCCGCGCCGGAAATACCAACGGCGATGAGCAGCGTGTAGAGGAAGGCATCGGAAACTATTTTGGAATCGATCCCGCCGTAGGCCTCGATGACCGTTGAAAGCATAAGCCCGAACGGCACCACAACGAGGTTGTAGCCGAGAAAGCTGATCCACGGATTGCGCGATCTTCTCGAAATGGCTATGCCCGCGATGGCGCAGAGCGAATAGCCGATCAGAAACACGGTCGGGCTGATATGGCTGTACAGATCGTGAACGAAGGTGCAGAGAAGCACGTTCGCAAGCAGACCCCAGAGCAGAACGCCGAGCAACACGCCGTTATAAGCGCGATTCGAAACGATCTCGCCATCGGAATATGCTGCGCTTGCGCGTGCGGCTCTTGCTGCGGCACCAACAAAAAGCCCGGCGCCTGCGGCTTGGGCGGAGTAAGCTTTGGAAGCGCGGCCGCGCGTGCCGCTGCGGGAAACGGAGCCAAGCTCCGCGCCGCAAAGGGGGCAGGTCGTATTGCCGTTTTCTATCCTTGAATTGCAATTAGGGCAGATCATTTTTTACCTCGTTTCAAAGCCTTTTGGGGAAATACTTTTCAGAGTCGCAAGCATCCGCATCACTCGCCGTAAAAGACCTCAAGATCGTCCAGCCTCAAAAGCGCGGGAGGGAGCCCCCTTGAAGGACCTGTGTCAATATCTATCCACGTTCGCGTTCTAAGTATCTTACCCTCGTGCTCGAGCCCGTAGTAAAACGTGGGCGTGTGGCCGAAAACGGTTATAATGTCATCGAAATACTCGGTTTCTATGGTCGGGCGTGTCCAGATCAGCTCATCGAGCGCATACTCGGAAAGCTTCTTTTCGGGCGTAAATTTTCCGAGCCCCGCATGGGTTAGGATGAAATCGCGCCCGCCGCAGCTCACCGCGGCATAGGTCGGCGCTTCGCGGATAAAGTCCATTATGTCGGCGATAGCATCCGGCTCGGTTTCGCGCAGCTTAAAGAGATTATCGATCGTTACTCCGCCGCCGTTGCGCTTATAATGTTCGTAGGCACGGTATTGCAGCGCATCGAGCTCAAACGGCTTAGGCGGTTCGTCCCCTTCGAAAAGAAAGGAACACAGAAGCAGCATACCCTCGTGATTGCCGAGGATGAATTCAACGTTGTCCATCTCCATAAAGCGGCGCAGCATCCGAACTCCGCCGTCGCCGTTTCGATCCACCACGTCGCCGAGAACGTAGAGATAATCCTCATCCGTAAAGCCCGCTTTTTCAAGCAGCGCTTCGAATTTTTCAAGAGGGTAGCCGTGCATGTCGGCAGCCGCATAGGTTTTCATGCTCTTTTCCTCCTTGCTTTGTTATCGTTCGTATCGATTATTATACCACAAAGTTTGTTCCGATTTATGGCTTTTTATAGTCAAACTATTTAATTTGTATTTTCAAAGCCGGCGGCGGGGGAGAGCCCGCTTTCGCCGAGAAGATACACCTTGTTGCATACCTGCCTTATGTATTTTCGATCGTGCGAAACGCTGATAATACAGCCGCCGAACGCGCGCAGTATGCTTCGTATGACCGGGTTTGAGAGCGGCGAAAAATTGCGCGTCGGCTCATCGAGCAGAAGCACGTTATATCCATCAAGCGCCATCTTAACGAACATCAGCTTCGCCTTCTGCCCGCCCGAGAGCCTGCCTATCGGGGATTCAGCTTCATCGGAGGTAAAGCGCACGCTTCCAAGATAGGTGCGCGCCTCTGTGATCGCGCTTTTTTCAAGCGACGGCGCCAAAAACTCCACGGGCGTCGAGCTTTCATCGAGCAGCTCGAAATAATTCTGCGGCATGTAGAAAAGGCGGATATCCTTCCTTTTTGAAAGCTCGGCTTCGATAAGGCGAAGAAGCGTGGTTTTTCCAACGCCGTTTCGCCCGATCAGCGCTATATGCTCGGCGGCATCCACGCTAAGCTCGAAGCCCTCGGTCAGTCTATCGCCGTTCGGCGCGAAAAGCCCGTCCGTTTTAAAGCGCAGTATCTCCTTTTTTCGCGGCATCTCAACGGGAGGCAGATCGAGAAATATCTGCCGCTCCGTAACGGGAAGCTCGGTCATGCTCTCGCGCTCCTTTTCAAGCCGCCTGCCTTGACTCATAACGGAATGCATCTTCTTTTTAAGAAGCCTGCCCGTGCTCGGATCCTGCCTTGAAACGTTCCTCTGCGCCTTCTCCACCTTATCGTAGATCTCCTGCCAGCGCGCTTCCTTCTTCTCCTGCTGCTCGCGCTCCTTGCTTGCCACCTGCTCCTGATGGAGCATCTGCCGCTCGCGGCTCTCTATGTATTCGCGGTACGGCATATTCGCAACGGTATGCCGGCAGTATTTTTTATGGTGGATATGCTCAAGATGTATCACCGCATTCGCCGTGTTCTCGATCAGCGTTTCATCATGCGAAACGAACAGCACTCCGCCCTCAAAGCGCCTTATAAAGTCCTCGAGCCATTCGAGCGTTTCGATATCGATATCGTTCGTGGGCTCGTCAAGCAGCAGCATATCGGGCTCATCAAGCAGTATCTTAACAAGCCTCAGCTTCACTCGCTCGCCGCCCGAAAGCGTTGAAACGGGGCGCGTATCGTGAACTATATCGGGGTCGAGCCCAAGCTCCGCGGCAAGGCTCTCGGCGCGCCAGATATCCTCGGTTATATCGATAAAATCCGAAACGCTTTTTGTAAGCTCATTCGGCAGAAGCTCCTGCGAAAGATAGCCGAGCTTATGTCCCATTTTCGAAATACTGCCCGTGTATTCGGTGTGATCGGAGACGAGTGCGGGATCGTAAATAAGCTTTAAAAGCGTGCTCTTGCCGTTGCCCTCCTCGCCGATGATAACGGTCCTGTCGCCGTGATTGAGGGTAAAAGAAATATCCGAAACGAGCGCTCGCCCGTTCAAGGTAAGATAAATAGAAACTCCGTTTAATTGTATCATTATGAAAACCTCGCTGAAATCGATTGGAAACAGGCATCGCCTTTGCCGCGATGCGTTAAATCATGATTTGAAATGCGTTCAGCGAATGATCAACCCGGGATACCTCGGTAAAAATACTTGAAGGAACATCGCCCTTCCCTATACTTTATACCATATAATGTCCCTCTTGTCAACGGTCAAAATGGCTCAAAACGATGCTCTCGGCGCACCGAGCGACAACCGATAAAATATTAAATATGTAGCTTTGCGGCGGGGGGACTTCATTTTTTCTCCTTGATATGGTAAAATAGATATAATGGCGTGTTATAGCATGCCGAAAACACGGGCGATCCCGCATCGAAATGGCGGGAAATCAAACGCGGAAAGGAACTGCTAATCTTGGATAAGGTATTCCCGACTCAGCATATTATGACCGTCTCCCTGCTTTCGATGGCGGCATATCTTGTGCTCTTCCTCTGCTATTCTTCATTCAAAAAGAAGAATGCGCTCAGACTGCCGGGGGATGATAACTCCGACAGAAGCCGCTTTTTGATCGGCTTCATGCTCTTTGCGGCGTTTGCCGTTCGCATTGCGCTCTCGTGCTATCTTGAAGGGCATAAGACCGATATCGGCTGTTTCACCGTTTGGGGCAACAACCTCGCAAGCGGGGGCTTTAAGAGCTTCTACAGCCCCACCTCGGGAATGCCGGACTATCCTCCGGGATATATGTACGTTCTCGGGCTGATGTCGAGCATCGCTCATGCCTTTGGCCGCGGTGTTTACGACAGCTTCGGCAACTA
>CADBGC010000059.1 GCA_902794055.1 uncultured Eubacteriales bacterium
AGCGGCACCGTCAACTGGACGAATTACACCTATAACGTAACTTTAAACGGCACGTACACCTTCAAGTGGGTCTACGAGAAGGATTACTCCGTGAACACCGGCGAAGACACCGCTTGGCTCGACGACGTCAGGGTCGATTACGTCAATCCACCCGAGCCCTCCTTCCTGCTCGGCGACTGCGATCTCAACGGCGCCGTTCAGGTTGCCGATGCGGTGCTTGCGATGCGCCACAGCCTCGGTCTCACCACTCTGACCGGCGACGGCTTCCTTGCAGGCGATGTGAACCTCGACGGATCCGTCAATATGGGCGATGCCGTCCAGATCATGCGCTATGCGCTCGAACTCATAAATGAGTTTTAACAGTCAAAACAGCAGCTTCGGATGCTGCTTAGTAAAATGAACGAGAACCGCCTCATCGTGGGGCGGTTCTTATCGTTGATTTGTGCGCTTGGATATGGTAGAATTTGTTCATGAAGGAAAAAATACTGCTTAAAACCGAATTTATGCGCCTTGCGCTCAAGGAGGCCGAAAAGGCGTTTGCCGTCGGCGAGGTGCCCGTGGGTGCGGTCATCGTTCATAACGGCGAGGTGATAGCTTCGGCGCATAATCTCGTTGAAAGTCTTTCGGATGCTTCGGCTCATGCGGAGCTTCTCGCGCTCAAGGCTGCTGCCGAAAAGCTCAGTAAAAGAAGGCTTACCGACTGCGAGCTATACGTAACGCTCGAGCCCTGCGCGATGTGCATGGGTGCGATCCTCAATTTCAGGCTCGGCGCGCTTTGCTTCGGCGCATTCGATGATGCGGCCGGCTGCACCGTTTCGCGCTGCGAGCTCGGAAAGCTGATCGATCTGAGCGTTCCGTTCGTGGGAGGCATGCTTGAAGAGGAGTGCAGAGCCCTTCTTCGCCGCTTTTTCGAGCAAAGGCGCACCGAGCACCGAGCGCCGAGCGCCGAGCGATGAACACCGATCTACCTGAGCGCAAACAGCCCGTCCGTATGCAGCGCTCCCTCGTAGCTTTTCTCCGAGAATACCCGCGCCTGAAGAATGCTCGTTTTGCCGTACCGTCTGCGTATCGCGTCCACGGTTTTTTCAACCGTGAGGCGCTTTTTTCGTTTCGCACCATCCTCGAAAAGGCTGCTCTGATAGGGCAGCATATCGGGAATGAGCCCCGTGCAGCGGATGCCGAGGCTGCGTATGGGCTTGGCCCAATTATAGTTTTCCTTCAAAAGCGCAAACGCCGCATCGCGAAGCTCGCCCGATATGCAGCTTGCGAATTCAAGCGAGGTCTGCCGCTCGAAGGTAACGAGCGAGGTGTCGCGAACGCTCAGAACCACGGTGGTTCCGAGCACTCCGTATTTCCGCATTCGGTAGGCCACGGATTCCCCAAGCGACTGCAGCAGCGCCAGAGCTTCGTCAAGGCTCTTCACGTCCCTTGGCGGGGTGAAGCTGTTGCCTATGCTCTTCATCGGCGGCGCGCTGCCGATCCTTGCAACGGGGGAGCTGTCCAGCCCGTTTGCGCAGCGCATCAGATCCACGCCGTTTTTGCCGAGCCAGCAGCGAACGAGCGATTCGTCGGTGCCCGCAAGCCCGCCTATCGTGGTGACGCCCCTTGCATTCAGCTTCGCCTTGGTCTTGGGGCCAACAAACAGCAGGTCTTCCACGGGCAGAGGCCAAATCTCACTTTTGAAATTCTCGGGCGTGATGACGGTAGTTGCATCCGGCTTTTTCATGTCCGAGCCGAGCTTGGCAAAGCATTTGTTGAAGCTCACGCCGACCGAAGCCGTGAGGCGGAAAAGCTTCTTATACTGCTCGCGTATCTCATTTGCTATCTCAGCCGCATCCCCCGCGGTGGGGGCGTAGGGGCTTATGTCGAGCCAGGCTTCATCCATGCCGAAGGGCTCCATGCGGTCGCTGTATTTGCCGAGCAGAGCGCGGCTCTCCAGGGTTATCTGCTCATACTTTTCAAAATGGCAGGGAACGAGCACGAGCGAAGGGCATTTGATCAGCGCCTCGCCGATGGGCTCCGCCGTTTTAACGCCGAAGCCCTTGGCGATATAGTTTTTCGCAAGGATTATGCCGTGCCGCGCTTCCCGATCGCCGCATACGGCAACGGGGTAGGGGGCAAGGGAAGGATCGTCCCTTATCTCCACGCTCGCATAGAAATTGTTTATGTCCACGTGCAGTATGCTTCTGTTCATCCGCTCCCGAGGATCGAAAACGCTCATATTATCACCGCCCGAATAAGCCTTGCAGCGCAAAACTCTCTTAATTATCTCTAAACAGCATTATAACACTCTAAACGGGAGATGTAAAGAGCAAAACTCTAACAAAAAGAGAAAAAGTTTTCAAAATTTGCTTGCAATTCTCCGAAAACTGTATTATAATGGGAACGTAAAGAGAAAAACACTCGGCTGAAACAACCGAACGGAGGTCAAATATGATAAGCGAAGTAAAGGAAAAAAAGAGCGGCAACCGCAGCAAGGGCATGAGCGAGCAGGAGAACGCCCGCTTCGGTGCAAAGCTTGCGGAGCTTAGAAAGCAGAAGCGTATGACCCAAAAGGAGATGGCGGAGCGGATAAGCCGCGAGGGCGAGTGCCTTTTCGGCAGGGAGGCGATAACCGATCGCGCCGTCAGCAAATGGGAAACGGGTGCCAGCCTGCCCGATGCGCAGCAGTTCCTCAGCATCTGCAGCATTCTTGAGGTCGCCGATGCGCTGCACACCTTCCGCGGCATTGCAAGCGCAGGCGATCCCTTTGCGGGGCTCAATAAGCTCGGCAGGGAACGCGCCGAGGAATACGTCGCCATGCTCGGAGATAACCCCCATTTCTCGCTCAAGGAGACCCAAAGCATGCCTGTTCGCCAGATTCCGCTGTACGATCTTCCCGCTTCCGCGGGCACGGGCGTTTTCCTCGACGGCTCGAGCTACACCATGATCGATGCCGAAGGCTACGCCGCAAGCGCCGCCAATTTCGCCGTGAAGATCAGCGGAGATTCCATGCTTCCCATGTTTGAGGATGGGCAGATAGTGTACGTGCGCCAGCAGCAGGAGCTGACGAGCGGCGATATCGGCATCTTCATTTTAAACGGCGAAGCCTACTGCAAGATGCTCAATACCGACAACGGCGTTTCGCTCGTTTCGCTGAATCCCAAGTATAAGCCCATCAAGCTCGGCGAGAATTCCGATCTGCGCATCGTGGGCAGGGTAGTGGGGTAAAAGCACGCATACCCGGCTTTGATGCCAGAACTTCCTCGGCCGAAGCCGTGCTTCGCCTTTCCCAAAGCACCTGCTTTAATAAAGAACACGGAGCTTGCTTAAAAAGCGTTCGCGCGCATAAAGTGGCTTGCTGAAACGCGGTCCATTTACGATCACACCTTCAATATGAACCCTCCGAGGCGGAATATGCAATCCGGCCTTGGTAAAGGGCGAATAACTAAAAACAGCCAAAAGCAAACCGCGCATCGATGAGCGAATGCGCGGTTTTTTATGCGTATAATTGTTATATCCTTGTTCGGTCTCTCCTACGCCGCAGCATTTGCATTAACCATCTCGATCGTTTGCTTTATCCTTGCCCAAGTATTCAGGTCGGTGAATATCTCCGCGATGCTTCCCCGATCGGTAAACGGCGGTTCGCGGAGGATGGACATATCGCGGATAATGCCGTTTCGGACGATGTATTCAACGATCTGATTAACGAAATAGATCTGATCGCTGTTCAGGCTTGCATCGCTCAGGTATTCCGAAAACGCTTCCTTCGCGGCATTCATATCCATTCCGACAATCTCGCGAACGAACACGCCGAGCGGCTTCTGCCCGAATTCGGCTTCATACTCGCTTTTGGAGCCGACCTCGCTCCAAAGGATGCCCTCAAGCACCTTGATATCCGCCTCGGTCATCGGTACGTTCGTTCGCAGCTTCTGAATCACTTCGTTATCCGAGTGCATACGAACATAATACTCCGCCTTGGCTTTATAGTTCTTCAAATCATCATTTTCAAGCTCGGATTCGTTCCATTCCAAACCGAGTATCTCATCGCTGAAATTCGTTTCATAGGTCGCTTTGGAAACCGGAATGTACTTCATCAAATCGCGCAGACTCTTTCTGATATGCTCAAAATCGCTTATATCCGCGGTATCGACGTAATCGGTATGAAGTATTCTATCGATAAGCTCCGCCTGCGCCATTATCTCGGGGATATTCGCAACGCTCGCGATCCCCGAAACGCGCTTCATAAGGTCGCCCCTTGCGCGGGTGAACGGCCTTTCCGAAAGATACGCAAGCTCGATGCCGTAAAGGAGCGCATCAAAACGCAGCGCCTTCGGATCGTCGTGCTCCGGATTGATCAGCGGCGCAAGCTCGTCCGCGATCAAAAGCGTATCCTCATAGGTTATCGTGTCGAAGTTCTTCGGATCGGAATAAAGATCGACATATTTAAGGTGCTGCTTCACGGCAAAATTCTCGCGGTTCAGCTCCTGCACCCTGCCCGCCATATCCGAAACCAGCGCTTCACGGAAAGCGATCAGCTCCTCGGTTTGATAATTTATATCGCGCAGCTTGAGCACTATCTCCGATTTCAAATGAAACAGCGCGCCCTGTATCGGAAGACTGCTTGAAACGGGCTTGCCGCCGCTCATGCGGAAAAACTCGAAATTGCCGCAGAAATCGAATATGTAGAATTTTTCCTTATCCCGCCCGTCCAAAAGCGCGGGGCAAAGGCGCGTGCCTCGGCCTATCATCTGCCAGAATTTTGCCTTGCTCATCACCTTTTTGAAGAAAACAAGGTTCAAAACCTCGGGAACATCTATTCCCGTATCCAGCATATCGACCGAAATTGCGATCTGCGGCAGCTTTCGCGGATCGGAAAACTCGTCTATCGCGCTTTGGGCGTAGGTCATATAGTTATCGATAACCTTCGCATAGCCGGGTAGATGCGGGTATTCCTTGTTGAAGATCTCAAAGATACGCTCTGCGTGTTCATGGCTCTTGGCAAAGATGATCGTTTTGCCGATCTTCGCGCCGTAATCTATCTTCAAGCCGTTTGTCATAAGGATATTCAAAACCTGCTTTATCGTGTCCTCGTTGAATATCCATTCATTGAGCGCGGATGCGCCTATTGCCTCCGGCAGCTCGCCGTTTTCATCGGTAAAGGTGTTCTCATACGCAAGCTTATCCTCATCGGAAAGCTCATCGTAAACTATGCCCTCGCTCAAGAATTTCAGCGTGGTTTCAACCGTTATAAAGTCCACAAGGAAGCCGTCGCGCACGGCCTGCGCCAGCTCATATCCATAGGTCGGAACGCCGTTTTCAAGCTCGAAGATCTCATAGGTATTCTTGTCGATATCGTCCTTGGGCGTGGCGGTTAGGCCAACGAGCGGCGCATCGAAATAGGTAAAGATATCGCGGTATTTATTGTAGATCGAGCGGTGCGCCTCGTCGCAGATAACAAGGTCGAAATGCCCGCAGGTAAAGAGCTTGCCGTCGTCATCCTTCGCGGTGTCGATAACGTTCATCATCGTTTGATAGGTCGAAAAAACGCAGTGCGCGTTATAATTCTCCTTATCCTCGCAGAGATTGGTGACCGAAAGATCAGGCAGCAGGTTCACGAAATTGCGCTTCGCCTGCGTAACGAGCGAATTGCGGTCGGCAAGGAAAAGAATATTCTTCACCCAGCCATGCGTCAAAAGCACATCGCAAAGCGCGATAACGGTGCGCGTTTTGCCGGAGCCCGTTGCCATAACAAGCAGCGCTTTTCTGCGGTTCTTGCTGTCGAAGGCATCGCAAACCGCCCTGATCGCGCCCTCCTGATAGTATCTGCCCGCAATATTCTTATCAACGGCAATATTCGCAAGGCTTGTGCGCATCCGCTTGAGGTTGAAAAGCTTTTTAAGATCGCGCTTTGACCAAATCGAAGCCACGCGCCTTTCGGGATAGATTCCGTCCTCGATGCGCGTATCAAAGCCGTTCGTTAAGAAGATAACCGGACGGCGCTTATACTTCTTCTCAAGCAGATCGGCATACAGCTTCGCCTGCTGACGGCCTTTTGCCGCATCCACGCAGGTGCGCTTTGCTTCTATCACCGCAAGCGCGCGCCCATCGTCATCATAGAGCACATAATCCGCAAAGCCGACCTCGCTTTTATTCGGCATACCGGGCAGCTCAACCTCGTTTTGCCAATCCCTGCCCTCTATCCAGCCCGCATCCTCGAGCATGGCATCGATATAGAGCTTGCGCGTTTTGTATTCGGAAAGCTCAAGCGGCTTGGGAACATAGTTCTGCTGCTGCTCCTCCCTTCTTCGGGTAAGCTCCTCGCGCAGCGCCTTATTCTCCGCCATCAGCGCGGCAAGCTCGGCATCGGGCTTTGAGCTGACTTCAATTTGAGGGGAAGGCGGCTGCGATAAAAACCGTTCATCGAATTTGGGCTCCGCATAGTCCTTTGCATAGCAGCACGCCACAAAATCCATGAAAACAAAGAGATTTTTTATGCAAAGCTCCGCCTGCTCGCGGGTAAGCTTTTTGCCCGAATGAGCCGCGCTGTTCGCCGTTCGGCGAATAAAGTCCATGCGCTTTATTATGTCCGCACCAACTATCTCGCGGAAGGTTTCATCGCTCATCAGTGCATTCAGATTGTCCTGATACGGCAATTTCAGCTCCGCATCCACGGAAAACATCCACTTGACCGCAAGCTCCATCGCCCTGCGGCAGTTGATAACGCAGGAACCAAGCTCCGTATTAAGCAGTTTTTCCACAGAGCAGGCGATCTCCGAAAAAGCGGAGAAATCGGGCTCGGAGAGAAGGAAGGAGAAGTTAGTCATGTATAGCATCATATTCTAAAATCAGAGCGTCGCAATCGTCTCGTGCATTTTTTAACAAACTGCAAGTAACTTCTATGGCTCGCACCAATCCTTTCTTCGAGGTATTAAATTCCTTTTGTATATTCTGCACATCGCCAATACTATCTTTTAGCCGAATAAAAGAATTATACGCGGGAATAAAAGCTTTTGATAGTTTTATTACATTTTCTCGCATTATCCTTCTGTCTTCATCTTTCTTGAATGCACTTGAAAAATAATGCAAGCTTCTGTTTGCTCTATCCCAATCATCCTTAAACTCACCATTAAATAATTCTGTTTTTTCAGCAATCTCATTTATACGACGAGAAAACCTAATGCAGGATGCTTTCAAAGCAGAAATATTGTGAGACTTGCTCAAAAGCTGGCATTGTTCTGCAAATGCGCTCGTTTCTTCTGAAAACCCGTCAAAATCCCCCGCAAATGAAACCACCTTCTGAGCAATTGCATTTGCACTATTTGTAAACTCAACCATTACATCAACTATACCAGGCTCGTCTTCATTTAAGGATTCGGTAGTTTCAGAAGCATTAGTGGGTTGTTCTGAAATTGGATTAACAGCTATTATGCTGCTCTCGTTATTTTCTCCGTTCGGTTTATCATCACGGCTTTCAACATTTGCAAATAATCTTAACCATAGCCTGATTTCTTGCTTTGCCAAATCAATAAAAGAGCTTTCGCTTTCAAAGGTTCGATAGTATGTTTCACTACTCTTACCCGCTTTGTATTTGATCAATTTCTCAAGCTGATCCAATACATCGGGCTTTGTTAAATCCAAAACTGGTCTATTGTTGAACAAGAGCGAAACATGCTTGCCAGCTTTTAGCATTAATGATATTTCTTCATCAGTACCACATGCGTAATTGTGAACTGGAGTTCCAAGCCTACCATTAAAGATTGCGATTAGCCCATCACTATCTCGAACAATTTGCTCGTTAATACTCTCTTGGGCAGGCATTCCTGCATCAGAGAACGTATCTGTCACCCAGTATTTCAGTTCAACCCATATATCATCATCCCGCTCTTTATTGACTATTTCCACACATTGTTTCAAGAGTTCTCTTTCGCGGATTACGTCTCCGGGGCAAGAGATCATCAAATAGTAGTGACGTTTTGTTTTCATTTTATTATTCCTCCGTGTTAAAGAGTAGCGCCTCGTATTAAGTCGCGGCTTCTAATAACCGTTCAATTTCACTTTTATTCTCAATCATCACGCTTGTTGAGTGGAAATATCCACTACCTAAACTCATTGAGTTGTTTGATAAACAATTCCGTAGTTTGAACAATTGGGATTAATGCAACAAACACAATTTGTTTTTGAAATACATCACCGCCCTTTCTTACGGGATACCTTAACTGTGTGCTATTTTCATTATCCAACGAACAAATAATGCTGATAAATGAATCCATTTTCTCAAGCACCGCTTTATGAGTTTCCAAAGTTGCAATATTTTTAGCGATTAACTGCTTCAACTGAGACCATAGTTCGTTGATCGGATGAGTAAACGTTGGCGTGTCTCCGCATTTTTCCATACAATGCTTGATTGATAATTCAATCGCTTGACGGCAAAGAAAAATGCACGGTATTGCAATTGAAAATTGCCTAGCGACCATTTTAATTGGCGAATTTGGATCGTTTGTACAAGATGCTGCCAGCACTTTTGCGGCCTCAATGTACGATAATACATACTCCTCTTTTGCTTGGCTTTGCTTGTACTCTTTTCTCATTATCGGAGTAAGCGAAAGTAAACTAAAGTTGCATAAAGTTGGATCATTAAACCCATCCATTTGCATCTTTACATAAGATTCCTTGGGTTGCATTTCAAATACAAGTTTATTAAACGGCATCTTGAACTCCAAAATATTTCTGCATCAAGCTATAAAACAAAAGCTGTGCTTCATCAAGCGCCTTTTGAACAACAGCTTTTGATGTATCGATTTGAGAAACAAATTCCGCAAATCGGTTTTGTAATGAAAGCGGCGGTACAGGTATCTTTAAGGAACCGAGAATCTGTTGATTCAAGTTCTGAATATTCGCCCCTCTTCCAATCATTTTAGCACGCATTGAATCACTTTTCAATACATTGAGTAAATAGGGAGTTGTTAAAGCTGCATCATTTTTACGATAGCGAATGCAAAAGCTGCTGAAAGTGGTCGGCACATTGCGTGGGTATACCGCAACACTTCTGCCAACCAATGCTTTATTACCATTTGAACGAACAAAAACTATATCTCCGTCTTTTAGCAAGTATTCTTCCGTCGGCATATTGTTCAATGAAATCACGGGCAAAGTTGATGTATCGGAAATCAAATCATTATTTTGGAAATCACCAACACCCAAACAATGAATCTCCACGCCAACATCGTCATAATGAAAATTCATACCATTCTTACAGCTTCCCATTTCAAGAAGCGGCTTAACCGACCACCCTTTGGGATTGCTAACCGGATCCCCAAACATCTCGACAAATCGGGCTTTGGTAAGCTCGTCAAGCTTTTGGAGCTGCTGCTTTCGCAATTGAATAACAGCGCTGACCTTTTCAAGACTTACCGCGCATGCTTTTTGTTTTTCTAAATCAATATTCGGCACCTGTATTTCTTCAAGAACCTTTCTCCCAATAGCCTTAAATGTGCTGCCCGTGCCTTTACTGTTTAGCTCTGCGTTTTTAGCTTTAAGCAGCCAATAGATGTATTCAGATGATACGCGCGTTTCATCAGGAGTTAGCGCGGCTAAACCTCGGCCTATGCAGCACTCTTCATACGCATAATTCAATGCCCCAATAGGCGCACGAACAGAAATTAGAATATCCTTTGATTGAGCAATTTTCGTTGGTTCGCTGCACCACGTCCTTGTAATTGGGTAACGCTCACCAAAATCCGCATTGCCTTGAAAGAAAGGGATTCCCACTCCCTCTTTGTTATAGGTGCTGGATTCGGGCGATTGCCCCATATTGATGATGCAAACATTTTTAAGCGCAATGTATTCCATGCTTTCCCCTTACAAATCTCAATTTAATCATCATCCGCTCCCGCGACCGCTTCAATAACCCCTGCAACGATCTCGCCGAGCTTTCGCGCATTATCGGCGGTTATGGCGGGTTTTCCGGTCTGCGCCTCGATATTCCTTCTTGCATCGCCGGCGATCCTGCCGCCCGCTCTTGCCATTTCCCTCGATCCAACTGCCGAGCAATCCTCGGCAGTTCAACACCTTCCGATTCGGAAACCGTTCAATCCAGCATTCCCTCCAACTCGTCCATCGCCGTTTTGATCTCAGCTTCAAGCCTTCTCAGCTCCGCCATGATCTCGCTTGTGGGCGGGTATTCAACGGGCTTATACTCGGTTTTCTTATACTTATTGATCGAAAGATCGTAATCGTTTGCAACTATCTCATCCTTCGGAACAAGCTCCTGCAACGCCTGATAGTGCTGTCCTGCAAGGATCTGGGTAGGAGCCATGATGATGCTCTGAAAACCATTTTCCGCTGCGCATCGCATCAGGGAAAAAGCGATGATGGTCTTACCGCATCCGACATCGCCCTGTATCAGAGCGCGAACCGTTTTGCCTGTATTCATCTTGGCTGCAAGATCGTGAATGGTGTTCGCCTGATCGTTTGTGAGTTTATAGGGAAGGGACTGGATCATAGCATCCGTTTCTGTCATCTTAGTGAGTCTGACAGGGGTTTCGGTGCTGCTCTCATTCTGCTCCAGCACGGCATCGAGATAGATGAGGTCATCCAGAATAAGTCTCCCCGATACGGCGTAGACATCCTCAGGAGCAGCCGGGTTATGCATCACGCCTACAGCAGTGTTGATATCAGGGTATCCTAGCGCCTGATATGCGGCGGAAGGCAGTGTATCCGATTCCGGCTCATGCAGCACATCTTCCATCGCTTTCTGAAATACCTTCTCCGAAACGCCCTTAATCTTGGAATAAACAG
>CADBGC010000060.1 GCA_902794055.1 uncultured Eubacteriales bacterium
GTCCGCGGAAGCAGAATCCACAGCGGCGCGAATCTTTGCGACCTCGTCGTCGTACTCCGGGGCTTTTATTATTACCTCGCGTTCCGACGAAGGGTCTACAACAACGGTTACCTTCAAAGCGCGCTCTCCTTTCCTTTGTGATCACATTATATCCCGCCGCCCGAAGGATGTAAATACCCTTTTGCCGAGCGGTAGATTTTTGACGTCAAGAGGTAGATTTTTACGGTTTACAGCCTCCGCACGGGACGTAGCCTCGGTCGACGAGGTCTCCTCGCCTGCCGTGATAGTTCTCGCGAACGGTGTCGGAGATCGTCTTTACGTTGTCGCAGTCCGGATAGTGGAATTTCATCGTCCTCGTGTTCAGAACGTAGTCGCCGTTACGCAGATGGTGATGGAAGGAAACGGTCATTCCGCTTTTAAGGCCGCTTGCCTCAACAGCCTGCTTTATTGAAGAAATCAGCTTACTCATTGATATCATCCTCCACAAGTCCGAGCTGCTTTGCCGCCGCAAGGGTCTGCCTTGCCCTTTCCACGATGGGCTTATCTATCATCTTGCCGCGCAGGGAAACCGCGCCCTTGCCCTGCTCCTTGCCGAGCCTTATCGCCTCGAAAACGAGCTTGGCGTATTCGATATCCTTTTCTGACGGGCTGAACACCGCGTTTATGACCTTGACGTGGCGCGGGGCGATAGCGGATTTACCCGTGAAGCCGAGGCTCTTGGCGTACTGCGCGTCAACTTCGATGCCCTCGTCGTCGTTAACGTCCGTAAACGGCGTGTCGTAAACGTCCACACCCGCGGCGCGCGCCGCCATAACGAGGCGCCTTCTGGCGTAGTCTATCTCGTTGCTCTCCTTGGTGCGCTTGCAGCGAAGGTCGGCGGTAAGGTCCTCGCCGCCGAGGAAGATCGCCGCAACACGCGGGCTGGCCGAAGCGATGTTGAAGGCATTCTCAACGCCGAGCGCGGTCTCGATAAGAGGAATGAGCTTAACGGTGCCGACCTCGATGCCGTTTCGCGCTTCGACCTCGGCAATATAGGCGTCCACGATGCGGATATCCTCCGCACAGCTCGCCTTGGGGGACATGATGAGGCTCGGGCGAAGCGGGATTATCGCATCAAGATCGTGCTTCCAATAGTCGGTATCGATCGAATTGATGCGAACCGTGATCTCAACGCCCTTAAAGCCCATATCCTTGAGTGCGCTGCGAACGAGCAGGCGAGCCGAATCCTTTTCATCAGGGGATACGGCGTCCTCAAGATCCAGAATGATGGAGTCCGCCCCGAGGCTGTCGCCGTTTATGATCATGTTCGGCGTGTTGCCCGGCAAAAATAACATGCTTCTGCGCATTTTAACTTCCTTTCGGCGGGGCGCGATAGCATAAGATGCGCCGCCGCAGTAAGATTTTTGCATACATAGCTATTATAAACCCGTTTGAGTTGGGATTCAATAGTAAAATGCGCTATATGAAGGAAAAATGCAATATTATGCAGACCGATGATCCGTCTTCCGCGTATTTTGCTCAAGCAAAATGCATAGCTTATTACTGCCGGTGTACATGCTGTTACGGTCAAAAAAGCTTGAGGGAGAAAGAAATTGAATATCTATATTGAATCAAGGGTGCTCGATATCGCGTGCTACATTATCGAAACAGGCGCAACCGTGCGCGCGGCTGCCGTCGTTTTCGGAGTTTCAAAATCCACGGTACACAAGGATATAACCGAAAGGCTTCGGCAGATAAACAAGGCGCTTGCCGAGCAGGTTGCCGCCGTGCTCGATGCAAACCGCGAGGAGCGGCACATTAGGGGCGGCAGGGCGACCTATTTGAAGTACCATGCCTTGGACGAGGTCAGGGGAGCATAAAAAAGGCGGGTTACCCGCCAAAGTGAAAGGATTATTATTCTTTGCGCATGCGCTCCGCCTGCGAAGGGCGAAGATAGAGCGGCACGGCGGCGCTCACGGCGTATTCCGCAGTTCTAAGCGCCTCCAGGATGACCAATGCGGCGTCACATTCCGTTTCGGGATCGAACGCATCTCCGATGAGCTCCGCATCAAAAAAACGCTCCATTATCTCGCTCTGAGTGCAGGCGCAGGGCTCGAGGATGCATTCGCCGTTTTCATAGGCGGCGGCATAGCCGTTTGAATTTCGCGCATCGAGCATAACGCATACCTTGGCTTCATCCGAAGCGAGATTGCGCAGAGCGGCGAGCGAAGGCACGGCGAACACGAGCTTATTCTCTGAATAGGCCAAAGCGTTTACAAAGGAAACGCCGATGCGAACGCCGGTGAACGAGCCGGGGCCGATATCCACGGCAAAGGCGTCGATATCGGAAACAGAGAGCCCCGCTTCATCAAGCACCTCGTCAACAAGTGCGCCAAGCGAGACCGAATGCGGTCTGCCGCTTTCATCGCGTTTAAAGAGGATCACGCCCCTGCAATCCGAATCGTTTTCGCCGCTCTTTTCAAGATAGAGCGCCGCAGACGGATGCTTTGCAGAGGTGGATACGGAAAGCATATTCATAATGCAAGCTCCTCGATCATTGCTTCGTATTTTTTTCCGAAAGGAACGAGCTCGACCTCGCGAGGCTCGTTTCCGCTGCCCTGTATGCGTATTTCAAGCCGCTCGGCAGGCAGCGCATCCGAAACGTTCTCGCTCCACTCCATGAGGATGATGCTGCTTGAAAACAGATACTCGTCGAAGCCCATGGCGATAAGCTCGTCCGCATCATCGAGGCGGTAGCAGTCGAAATGATCTATCGCCGCTCCCCCGCCATCGTAGTGCTTTACGATATTGAAGGTTGGGCTCGATACCTCTTCAATGCCGAAATGGGCGCAAAAGCCCTTAACAAACGCGGTTTTCCCCGCACCGAGCCCGCCGAAAAGCGCAACAAACCCGCCCGCGAATGAGGTTTCGGCGAGCTTCACGGCAAGAGCGCGCATATCGTATTCGGTTTTTATAAGTAAGCTTTTATTCAATTCAGTTTTCGTTCTTTTGATCAACAAGCAGAAGTTTTACCACTCGAGCGCGCCGCGAAGGATGAGCTCGTTGCGGTAATCCATGAGCCTATCCTCCTCTATCGCCTTGCGAACGCCCTCCATGAGCCTGTAGGTGAATCGGAGATTGTGCATGGTGATGAGCTGCGCCGCGAGTATCTCGCCCGCCTTTATAAGATGGCGGATATACGCCCTTGAGAAATTGCGGCAGGCGTAGCAGTCGCAGCCCTCCTCGATCGGGCGGCTGTCGTGCGCAAATTCGGCGTTTCTGAGCATCTTCTTGCCATCAAAGGTGAAGGCAAGCCCGTTTCGCGCCGAGCGAGTCTGAAGAACGCAGTCGTACATATCCACGCCGCGGATCGAGCCTTCAACGAGGCAGTCGGGGCTGCCTACGCCCATCAGATAGCGCGGCTTATCTGCGGGCATGTGAGGCATGACCGCTTCGAGCATCTCATACATGACCGGCTTGGGCTCGCCTACCGAGAGGCCGCCTATTCCGTAGCCCGGAAAATCCATATCCGCAAGCACCTTTGCGCTTTCTATGCGCAGATCGGCATGCATACCGCCCTGAACGATGCCGAAGAGCGCCTGATCCTCGCGGGTGTGGCTCTTTTTGCACCTTTCCGCCCAGCGATGAGTGCGGTTCATAGCGGCGATGGTGTAATTACGGTCGCAGTGCGCGGGCGCGCATTCGTCGAACGCCATTGCGATATCCGCGCCGAGCGCCTGCTCGATCTCCATCACGAGCTCGGGCGTGAAAAACATTTTATGCCCGTCTATATGCGAGCTGAACTCCACGCCTTCATCGGTGATCTTATTCATGGCGGCGAGGCTGAAAACCTGGAAGCCGCCGCTGTCGGTCAGCATAGGGCCGTGCCACTGCGAGAATTCGTGCAATCCTCCCATCTCCTTAACGAGCTCATGCCCGGGGCGAAGATGCAGATGATAGGTGTTTGCAAGCACTATGCCAGCGCCGACCTCTTTTAGATCGCGCGGTGTCATTGCCTTGACCGTCGCCTGAGTGCCGACCGCCATGAAACAGGGCGTTTCGATTATGCCGTGCGGAGTGTGCAGCCTTCCCCTTCGCGCTCCCGTTTGGGCGCAGGTTTTTATGAGTTCATATCTTACCGGTGGTTGATTCATATTTCAGCCTTTCGTTTTCAATTTCAAGCAGTTTATTCTTTGGATCAAATAAAGAACGAAGCGTCGCCAAAGGAAAAGAAGCGATACCTTTCCTCGATGGCATGCTCGTATACGCGCATTACCTCATCACGGGAGGAGAAGGCGCTTATGAGCATCAGACGCGTTGATTCGGGCAGATGAAAATTGGTTATCAGAGCATCCACCGCCTTGAAGCGATAGCCGGGGGTGATGAAGATATCGGTATTGCCCTTGCCCGCGTGAACCACGCCGCTCTCATCGGTTATGCTCTCAAGCGTGCGGCAGCTCGTGGTGCCGACGGCGATTATCCTGCCGCCGTTTTTTCTTGCATTATTTATCTTTTCCGCCGCTTCCTCGCTGCATTCGTAGTACTCGGAATGCATGCGGTGCTCCTCAACGTTTTCAACCGAAACGGGGCGGAATGTACCGAGGCCGACGTGCAGAAGCACGTCCGCGATCTCAACACCCTTTTTATTTATGCGCTCAAGCAGCTCCGCGGTGAAGTGAAGCCCCGCGGTGGGCGCGGCGGCAGAGCCGTTTTCATGCGCATAAACGGTTTGATAGCGTTCCTTATCGGCCACCCTTTCGGTGATATATGGCGGAAGCGGGACCTCGCCCGCCCGGTCGAGCACCTCTTCGAAGATGCCGTCGTAGTCCAGGCGGATCACCCTGTTTCCGTCGTCGAGCACCTCAAGCACGGTCGCCGAAAGCTCGTCGTTTATCTTGAAGCTGCGGCCGACCCTCGCCCTTCTGCCCGGCTTTACGAGGCACTCCCAGCGGCGCTCATCGAGCCTTTTGAGAAGCAGAAACTCCATCGCTCCGCCCGTGTCGGGTCGGTGCGCATAGAGCCTTGCGGGGATAACGCGGGTGGTGTTGCGAACGAGCACGTCGCCCGGGTCCAGATACTCGATTATATCGGAAAAAACCTTATCCTCGATGGTTTTTGTTTTTCTGTTGTAAACGAGCAGACGCGAAGCGGAGCGCACCTCGGCGGGCGACTGCGCGATCAGCTCCGCGGGAAGCTCATAGTAAAAATCGGAAGTTTTCAAAAGGTTCTTTCCTCACTCAACGATATCGTAAACAAGCGGCAGCGGCTGAGGGGGCTCGGTTTTTATCGCAATGCCCTGCTTGAAGAGGCTCATCGCCCGCTCGAGCTGCGAGTCATCGTTCACGTAGAACACGGCGAGCTCCTCCCCCGCCTCCACGCGATCGCCATAGCGTTTTTTCATAAGGATGCCAACGGCGGGATCGATGCTGTCCTCCGCCTTTTCGCGCCCCGCTCCGAGCAGAAGCGCGGCAGTGCCGATCAGCTTTGCATCCATTTCGCCAACGCAGCCCGAATTATCCGAGCATACGGGAATAATTTGCCGAACGCGAACCAGCCTTTCGGGCTCGTCCACGTAGAGTGCATCGCCGCCGAGCTCAACGAGCATATCGCGCAGCCTTCTAAGCGCTTCGCCAGATTCTATCGCGTTTTTGAGCATAGGGAGCGCATCCTCTGCACTTTGAACTATCCCAGAAAGCTTGAGCATCTGCCCCGAAAGCTTGAAGCACACGACGGCAAGCGGATCGTCATAAGCGACCTTGCCCGAGAGCACCTCGATTGCTTCCTTCATTTCAAGCCCGTTGCCGAT
Organism: uncultured Eubacteriales bacterium; assembly: GCA_902794055.1. Classification (GTDB taxonomy): domain Bacteria; phylum Bacillota; class Clostridia; order Christensenellales; family CAG-138; genus PeH17. The sequence continues at coordinate 5,786 of CADBGC010000060.1, forward strand.
CGCCATGCCGAGCGGACGGTTCATATCGGTGATAAGGGCGACCGTCCTTCTTCCAACGTTTTGTCCGATATTCACCATGTCGCGCGCAAGCTTTTTCGCTTCATCGAGCGTTTCCATAAATGCGCCGGAGCCCGTTTTAACGTCTAGAACTATGGCATCCGCGCCCGAAGCTATCTTCTTGCTCATTATGCTCGAAGCGATGAGGGGTATGCTCTGCACCGTAGCGGTTACATCGCGAAGAGCATACATTTTTTTATCGGCAGGATTAAGATTTTTGCTTTGACCTATAACGCAGAGGCCTGTTTTGCGAACGATCTGCTTGAACCTTTCAAGGCTCTGCTCGATACAAACGCCGGGAACGGATTCGAGCTTATCGAGCGTTCCTCCCGAATGCGCAAGGCCTCGCCCGCTCAGCTTGGCAACGGTGCCTCCGCATGCGGCAACAAGGGGCGCGACAACGAGCGTTGTTGTGTCTCCCACACCGCCCGTGGAATGCTTATCCACCTTGACTCCGGGAAGATCTGAAAGATCCATCGTTTCGCCCGAATCCACCATTGCCGAGGTGAGATAGGCGGTTTCCTCATCGGTCATTCCGCGAATGCAGATCGCCATCATCCATGCCGTAAGCTGATAGTCGGCAACGGTGCCGTCAGATATGCCCCGAATCATGGCTGCTATTTCGTCATAGCTGTGTGCGTGTCCTTCGCGCTTTTTTTCTATTATTTCAGTAATGAGCATATTAGCTCCTTCCTTGCATAGATGCGGAACGCATCCTATTTCAGATAGCTTATTCCACCGTAACGGATTTTGCGAGATTCCTCGGTTTATCGATATCGCAGCCCTTGAGCGATGCGATATAGTATGCGAAGAGCTGCAGCGGAACGATCGTCAGCGAAGGCGCCGAGATCTCGCCGCACTCGGGTATGCGGATGATATGATCCGCAACGGTGCCCGTTTGGATATCGTCCTCATTGATGATGGCGATGACCTTCGCGCCCCTTGCCTTGACCTCTTTGATGTTTGAGATCATCTTATCGAGCAGCGGACGGTAGGTGCAGAGCGCGATCACGAGCGTTCCATCCTCAATGAGCGAAATCGTACCGTGCTTTAGCTCGCCTGCCGCATAAGCTTCGGAATGGATGTAGGATATCTCCTTGAGCTTGAGGGAAGCCTCGAGCGAAAGAGCGAAATCGATATTCCTTCCGAGGAAGAAAACGCTTTGGGAATTGAAGTAAAGCGATGCCACGTACTGCATCGTCTGAACGTCCGAAAGGATGGTCTCAATGCCCGAGGGAATGCACTTTATCGCTGAAACAAGCTCTTTCACCTCGCAGTCGCTCAGCTTGCCGCGAAGCTGCGCCATGCGAATGCCGAGCAGCTCAACGAGCACGAGCTGAGTGCTGTATGCCTTGGTGGTGGCAACGGAGATCTCGGGGCCCGCCCATGTGTAGAGCACCTCCTCGCTTTCGTTTGCGATGGAGCTTGCAACAACGTTTACTATGGAAACGGTTCTTGCACCCTTGTTCTTTGCTTCACGCAGAGCGTACAGCGTGTCGAGAGTTTCGCCCGACTGGCTGATTACGATTACGAGCGTGCGCTCGTTAAGAATTGGGTCATCGTATCTGAATTCGGAGGCAAGCTCCGCCTCCACGGGAATATCCAGCCATTTTTTAAGCAGATGCTTTGCAACAACGCCAACGTGATACGCCGAGCCGCATGCGGTAAGCTTTATCGAATCGATATTCTTAAGATCCTCATCGCTCAAGGATTTGAAGCCGAGGAGGATATCTCCGTTTGCATCGATCCTCGGCGCAACGGTCTTTGAAATGGCTTCGGGCTGCTCCATTATCTCCTTTATCATGAAGTGAGGATAGCCGCCCTTTTCCGCAGCGCCTGCATCCCACTCGATATGCTCAATAACGTGCTCTACCCTTTCGCCAAGCTCATTGAACACCGCAACGCGCTTTTTCGAGAGCACGGCAAGTTCCCTTTCATCGAGACGGAACACGTCCCTCGTGTATTTGAGTATGGCAGGGATATCGGATGCGATAAAGTTCTCGTTCTCGCCGATGCCGATGATAAGGGGGCTGTCCTTGCGAAGAGCGATTATCTGCTCTGGGAAATCGGCAAAGATTATGCCGAGCGCGTATGAGCCCCTAAGCTGAAGCTCCGCCTTGCGAACTGCGGCAACGGGGTCGCCGCTGTAGCAATAGTCGATGAGCTCCGAAACGACCTCGGAATCCGTCTCGGTGGAGAATTCATAGCCGTGGGCGGAAAGAAATGCGCGAAGCTCGATGTAGTTTTCGATAATGCCGTTATGAACCACGGCCACCCTGCCGCTCTTGGAAAGATGCGGATGCGAGTTGACGTCGGAAGGCTCGCCATGGGTCGCCCAGCGGGTATGGCCGATGCCGACCGTGCAGCCGCTGTCCCCCGCGCTTTCAACTATTCTTCTGAGGTCTGCGATGCGCCCCCTCGTTTTCTGTATCTCAATGCCGCCATCGGAAACGAGGGCGATTCCCGCAGAATCATAACCGCGGTATTCAAGCTTCTCAAGCGCTTCGAGAAGCAGCGGTGTCACAGCTCGTTCTCCAACGTAACCGACTATACCACACATAATAAGCATCCTCCATAAAAAGGGTTCTGTTGATTTGCCGACTAATACCGACTTTATCATTATACAACATTTTTCAAAAAAAGTGAACTGCGTTTATATAAATCTTTATCGATCGGATAAGTTCTCTTCCGATCATGACCCGTTTTTCTGAAAATTGCTTTTACCTCTTCCCGTTCGTATACTATGCACATGGCACAACGCGAGAGCAAGCGCCGTTTCCGCATTCGGTTTTGAGCGATGCCTTTTAAAAGAATCGCGGGAAATGTTTCTTTTATTGACAAGCATCCCGTATGCGCATATAATTATGCTTGCGGAGGAATGCGAGATATGCCATTATGTTATCGGCAGCAACATCTCGCCTTCGCGCCACCATACGATCGATCGGAGAATTTGATTATGAAGCGGCTTTCGTTAAAGCTTCTTTCTGAAACGGTTCGCTCAAAAAGAAAGGCTGTCGGGCTGACCCAAGCAGAGCTTGCCGAGAAGTGCGGCATAAACCGAGCGCTGATATCCAAGCTGGAAGCCGGCGGCTTTGCGCCGTCCGTAGATCAACTGCTTGCATTGAGCGAGAGCCTGAGGTTTGATATAGATTCGGTATTCGCCGAGCCCTTCGGGCAGACCGATCCCGTTTCGGGCAGCTCTCGCATCGCCGTTGCGGGGCTTGGCTACGTTGGTCTTTCCATTGCCGTGCTTCTTGCGCAGCACAACAGCGTTATCGGCGTGGATATAGCCCAAGATAGGGTGGATATGCTCAACGACCGCATCTCTCCCATTCAGGATGAATACATAGAGAAGTATCTATTTGAATCAAAGCAGGGCTTACGCAGCCTCGATCTCACCGCCACGCTTGACGGAGCAAGCGCTTATCGCGATGCCGATTTCATAATAATTGCCGCGCCCACGAATTACGACCCCAAGCTCAATTTTTTTGACTGCTCTGCCGTTGAAAGCGTGATAAAGCTTGTGCTTGAGGCAACAAGCCATCGCAGTGAAAAGCCCACCATCGTTATCCGCTCCACGGTGCCCGTTGGCTACACCAAGCAAATTCGCGAACGGTTCGATGCAGGCAATATCATCTTCAGCCCCGAGTTTTTGCGCGAATCGAGGGCGCTTTACGACAATCTCTATCCAAGCCGAATAATCGTGGGTCGTTCGGAGGATATGACTGAGCCTGCAGCGCGCTTCGCCAAGCTTCTCTCACGCGGCGCGTTAAAAAGCCCCGTTGAAACGATTTTCATGAACACGACCGAGGCCGAAGCCGTTAAGCTGTTTGTGAACACCTATCTCGCGCTTCGCGTTTCGTTTTTCAACGAGCTCGACACCTATGCGGAGGTAAAGGGGCTCGACACCGCCGCAGTCATCAGGGGCATCTGCCTCGATCCCCGAGTTGGAGATTTTTACAACAATCCCTCCTTCGGCTACGGCGGCTACTGCCTGCCGAAGGACACTAAGCAGCTTCTTGCGAATTACAAGGACGTTCCCGAAAATCTCATCCATGCCATAGTGGAGAGCAACAGAACGCGAAAGGATTTCATAGCCGACCGTGTGCTTGAAATTTCCGGAGCCTATGGGAGCAATGATGAGTATTCCAAGAGCCGTGAGCTTTCACGACAGCAGGCGGTCGTGGGCGTATTTCGCCTCACAATGAAATCCGATTCCTCCAATTTTCGACATTCTTCCATTCAGGGCATCATGAAAAGGATCAGGGCAAAGGGCGCTTCGCTCATTATCTACGAGCCCTCGCTCGAGGATGGAAGTACCTTTTTCGGAAGCCCCGTTGTGAACGACCTTGAAAAATTCAAGCGCATGTGCGGCTGCATAATCGCCAACCGTTACGATCCCGTTCTTAGCGACGTTAAAAACAAGGTCTATACGCGCGATTTGTTCAAGCGCGATTAACCGCTTTAAGCGTTTTCTCATCCATCAAAACCCTTCTACATAAGGTATAATATAAGCATGCAGAAGTGCTTGTATTTGGGGGCGTTTGTACTACTGGGGATGTTTCTAGTCCCGCAAGGGGGGAAACTGTTTCGCTCATCCAAAACTCAAAAATTCTACAAAGGTATTTTGTTGTCCATTTACGGCGGTGGTGTGTTGTGGCTTACGCTTGCCAACCGGTTAGAACTAGATGTTTCCCGGGTGCGTTTGGAACCGTTTTATGTGGTGCGTTTACTGGCTAACTGTGCACTACATACCAAAAAGTTTCCCGCTTATGTATGCAGACATGCTCTTAAAAACAGTAAAAGCCTATTTGATTCCGTGCACGCAACCCCCATTGAAGACCTCCTGTTAAACATTATTTTATTTATACCGCTAGGTTTTTTGTTGCCTTATATATGGCCTAAATTAAATGCGTGG
>CADBGC010000061.1 GCA_902794055.1 uncultured Eubacteriales bacterium
ATGCCCGCATCGGTGAATATCTTTTCAACAAGGCGGTGGTTTTGGATATTGCCGCCGTAGATAACGGGAATCTTCATACCCGATTCCGCAATAGCCTTCGCATTGAAAGCGGCGGTCTCCCTCTCGCCGTAGTCCGTGCCGCCTGCAAGCAGGATGAGGTTCGGATCGAGCGCTTTTATATCGTCTATATCGAATTCGGAGAGCTTGCCCGCCGTGGCGTGCTTGATGATCGCGCCCGCGCCGAGTGCCGCCGCCTGCGCCGCCTTGACGGTCATTTCGTAAACAAGCCCGTGAACGGTCATGCGAAGGCCGCCCGCCGCGCTCGAGGTGGCGAACATCTCGCCGTATTCTATCTTTTCTTCGCCAAGGTTTTTTGCAAGGTCGTTTATCGCGCCCGAAAGCCCGATGCGAACGTCGCCCTCAAGCACGCTCGTGGGCGCCTGCCCCTGACCGATAAAGCGCGGAGAGGTGGTGTTTATGCCCGAAAAGGCGTTCACAAGGGTGGTGGTGGAGCCGATCTCGGCTACGAGAATATCAATAAACATAGCGTTCCTTTTAATACTGTATTAGTCTGATCGACTTGCAAAACGCACGTTTTTTGTGCGTTTTGCAAGCAAATCATTTTCCCATGAATACGGAAAGGCAAGTCGCAACCGCGGCCGCCTTTCCGCAAGTTAGAGTTTAAATATTATTTCTTTTCGGTCTTGGCCTTTTCGGCTTCCTCCATCTCCCAGCGGCGCTTGATAAGGAAGGTGGCGTTATGAACGCCGCGGCTGCCTCTGCCGAAGCCCTCGTCCGCGCCCGCTTTCCTTGCAAGCTCGGGGGTGACCTGAGTGCCGCCCGCGATGAAGATGATCCTGTCGCGGATACCCATTTCCTTGGCGATCTGGTCGATCTTGGCGATGTTCTTATAGTGGATATCGTCATGGCTGATGATGGTGGATGCCATGATCGCATCGGCATTCAGCTCGACCGCCGCATTCACGAGCTTCTCGGGCGGGCAGGAGGTGCCGAGGTAGAATACCTCCATGCCGTACTTCTCGATGCCGCCGTGCTTGATGTCGATGATCTCGCGAAGGCCGACGGAATGCTCGTCCTCGCCAACGGTCGCCGCCACGATGCGCATGGGACGGCGCTCAACGTCCTTGCGGATAACGTCGTCCGAAAGCACGTCGGGCTCCTTGGGGATAACGAGCTTATCAACGTCGATCGAGAAGGGAACCTTGCCCTTGAGCTCGATGCGCGTGCCGTCCTGCGGGTGCATGATCTCCTTGCTGATGACCTCGCACTCGGTCAGGTTCATCTTATGCGCGCACTCAAGCGCAGCCGCTTCAGCGATCTGCTTGGGAGCGGGGAAGAACATCGTGAGCATAACGGTGCCGTCCGCAAGCCACTCCATCTCGGGGCGAAGCTGCTTGCTGCCGGGGGTGAACTCCTTCACGTTGCCCATGCGGACGTTTACGTTGTCCTCCTCGTCCAGCTCGTCGATGTAGATGATCTTCTCGGGGCATTCGAGGGTGCAGCCGCCGATCAGCTTCGCGGGATCGTCCTTATACTCTTCGCAGTACTGCGCCACGTTGTTGTAGCCGTAATGAGCGGTAACGGGAGCCATATAGTCCTCCGCACGCTTGAAGATGGTGCCTGCGCCGATGCCGCCATCGATCTTGCGGGCGATGCCGTCGCCGTTGCGCTCGGGGTAGATGCCGCTGTCAACGAACATGCCTTCCTGAACCGCGTTGAAATAGCCGCCCAGCTCGATCATCTCCTCCATGAACATGATCGCGCGCTCCTTGAGCTCGCGAGCCTTTTCACGCAGAACGCCATCCTTCTTGAGCTCGACCATCTCCATAAGGCCGTCCAGACCAACGAGAGTTTGCTTCGCGGTGTCGCAGGCTTCGATGTTGTAGATATGCCACGGAACGTTCCTGCCCTCATCGGGGGTGATGGTGGACTGAATGTCCGCACGGGTGAGCTTGGAGATGACCATGTTCAGAACGTGGGTAACGGTCGCCTCGCGCGTACTCGACATGATGTACTTCGTGTTCATCTGAGCGCGCATACGGTACTCGTGGAACAGGTCGCGAAGCGCGACTGCGTAAGGAAGATCCATATAAACGCAGGGCGCGGGGGTAGCCGTCGGGGGAACGGTGGAAAGGCAGATATTCTGCTTATTAACGCCGACTCTTGCGGAGAAGATCGCATTGATGCCGTGCTGAACCATCAGCTCGGGCATGACCTTCCACGCTTCGCGCGCGGTAGCGTTTGCGTTGTGTGCGCCGTCGATCTGCGCCATGCCCGCCCATGCGATGAGCTTTTTGCTCTCGCAGGCATCAACGAACGAGCGGATCATGTTGATATTGCGGTAAATAACGTTGTACTGCGGATCCTGATGAACGCCGTTCACGCCCTCTTCGGCGAACATAACGGCGATATCGGGGCCGGCAACGCCGGAAACGTAGCTATGGTAGTTGATGGGCCTGCCTACTTCGTCCTCGATCATGTCGAGCGCCTTGCGCTGGGCGCGAACCTGCTTGCGGGTGATCGGAACGCCGCCCATACCCTGCGGGGTGCCCTCGATAAGGCCGTCGAAATGGCTCTGACCCGCGGTGCGGATAACCATGATATGATCCGCGCCGTGGTGCGCCGCCATACGCATACGGCGAATATCGTCCTCAAAGCGGCCGGAAGCGATCTCGGTGGTGATGACGGGACCGGGCTGGGGATCGATATTCTCAAAATAATGCGCCGGGGGAAGGGGAACGCTTGATTTCAGCGGCTCGGTGCAGTCATGGTATTCAAAGGGACCCATGTGCAGATCCTTAACGGGCTTGCGCCAGGTCCAGCCCCTGCGGCGGGGACGGTAGGATTCCAGATCCTTCAGAATCTCGGCAACGTCGATCGGTTTATTCGGATCAAGTCTGTATTCGCTCATACTCGGTTACCTCCTTTGAAAAGGCTCTCGGCCTTGTCCCAAAGCTTGCCATTCGCGAGCGCAACGCCCGCTTCGCGAAGCTCCATACCCTCGGTTTTGGCGAGCTTGTAGACCGCATGACCTGCGCCGTGGGAGATGATGTCGTGCTTGATGCAGCCCTCGACTATCGCCTTTGCTTCGATAGAGGAGAAGCCCATGCGCAGCAGAACCGAACGCTCTACCGCGGGGGAAGTGTATTCATAGCCCATCTGAAGAAGGGGATCAACGAGCTTGTTTGCAAGCTCCCAGAACCTCTGCTCGAGCTGCTCGTCGCTAAGATCGGCGAGATGGGCTCTGCGCTCCTTGTAATCATCGTTTCTTTTCATATCTTTATCCTTCTGTTATCGAAAGTTTTTTGTGTTTTTTAAAGCGAAGCAACCACGCCGCGAACGAATTCTTCGCTCGAGTTGGTTTCTTCCATAAGATAGCGGATATCCGCATCGGTAAGCTCGTCCTTATGGGTGCCGACCTGCGCCTTGATATTGCTGCGGCGAACGTGGTCGAGATCAACGTCCGTAACGTCTATAAGCGACGGATGCGCGGGCAGTATTATGGACTTGCCGGGAACCTCGTCCTTCGGGTCGCCGAAGTGGATGTCGATGCCGTTCTGACGGGCAAACGAGAGCTGCGGGTTGATATGCTTGCCCGCGCCGGTGTACTCGGTTTCCTGAACCACGATACATTGATCCTCGGGCATCTCCTGCGCCAGCTTGAACGCCGCCGCAAGTGCGGTGTTGCCCGCAGGACCCTTTTCAAGACCCTCGAGGGAAGCGAGCGTTTCGGTGATGAAGAAAACGCTGCCCTGGGTAACGGTAACGTATCTGTCCATATAACGAAGGGGGCGCGCGGCGCTCCTGGGTACGTCGCTCCTGTCGGGGTTCACGCTGAAAGGAACGCCGAAGCCGGTGTGCCCCGTGGTGAAGCTCTTCTTATTAAATTGTTCATCGCTCGCCATGTGAAGGCCGGTGAGGTTTACGCTCGCGCCGATGACCTTCGCATCGCAGTTTGCTTTTCTCAGTCCGCGCGCGGTGCCGGTCAGGTTGCCGCCGCCGGCGTTGGTGCATACGACAACATCGGGATCCTTGCCGATCTTACTGCGGAACTGCTGAGCGATCTCGTAGCCAAGCGTTTCAACGCCCGCGATGCCGAAGGGGGTGTAGAGAGAGGCGTTGAAATAGCCGGTCTCCTCGATGAGGCGAAGCACGGTGCTGAAAAGCTCGGGGCCGACGGTCAGCTGAACGACTTCCGCGCCGAGCGCTTCGCATTTACGCGCCTTTTCGATGATCTCGGGCTGGCCGATGCCGCGGCTGTCGTAGCATTCCTGAACGACGATACACTTGAGACCCGCCATTGCAGCATGGCAGGCGACGGCCGCGCCGTAGTTGCCGCTCGTTGCGGTAACTACGCCCTTATAGCCCTGCTTCTTCGCCTGATATACGCTGGTGCAGCTCCTTCTTGCCTTGAAGCTGCCGCTGGGGTTGGTGGCCTCGTCCTTTATGAAGATGCGCGCGCCAAAGCCGGGCTTTGCGCATTTTCTTGCGAGAGTGGTGAGGTTTTTAAGCTCGATAAGCGGCGTGTTGCCAACGGAGAAGAGCGCCTGAACGCGCTGCAGCTCCTCGAGCGTGTAGCCGGTGGCCGCCATCATCGCTTCGTAGTCGAAGCCGATGCCGGGCAGCTCGAACTTGGTGTAATCCATGCCGACGGAATTGCGAATGATCTCGTTTTTCCTTGCCATTATTGCGGAATAGCTGTTATCCATCATTCGTTACCTCCGAAGGTTATTTCGCGAACCATGTCGCCGATCTTGAGCACTTCGGGCACAAGATAACCGAAATTATGCTCGAAATAGGGTGCTTCCTTCACGAGCTTGCCGGTGGTGCGCCTGCCGGTGCGGGTGATAACTTCCACCTCGTCGCCAAGCTCGGCATCAGCCTGCAGCCAGCCCTTTACCCACATCTCGAGAGGGTGCTTTTTAGTGTCCTCGGGCAGTGAAGCCGAGCGTTCTTCGGGCGTGAGCACGATATTGTGCACCTGAACCCAATCACCTTTTTTAGCCATAGTATCCTTTTATCCTCCTGCAGATAAAATGAAAGTTATTGTTGTACGTTGGGAATCAAACTTGCGGCACAGCGTTAAGCCGTGCCGCAAAGCGCGTTTACTCTTCGATATAGTCGCGGAAATCGCCCATGATGGCGCGCGGAACGGGCAGATCCAGCATGGTCTTGAGACCGGGGCGAGCGTTGATAACGTGCGGAATCATGTTCACGATCATCGCGATGGTGCCGATGCCGCCGTCGACCTCGGGACGGATGCTCATATTGACTTCGGGAGTGCCCTTGAGCTCGATATAGTCGCCGGTATGGGTGCCTTCCATCTCGGGCTCGATCTGCTGGGGATGGTACATGTCGATCTTGACCTTGCCGTCAACGTAGCCCTGACCGGTCATGTTGACACCCGCAACGTCGCCCGCCTTCGCAAAGCCATAGGGGCTCTTGCGATCTACGCTCGTTACGATGGGGCTCATCTGCTGCTCAAACTTATCGACCTTCCAGCCGAGCGCATCGGCTATCATGCCGACGGACTCAGCAAAGCCAACGTGACCCGCGAGGGTGCCGTCCTCAACGCCCTTGTTGAAAACGTCCACGGCAAGACCAACGCCCTGCTCCTCCATAACGGCGGGGCCGAAGGGGGAGAGGCTGTTTACCCTGCGGCAGGTGACGGACTCAACGTCGGTCATGCAGCCGGAGAGGCAGATGGCGAGAAGATCCATCATCAGGCCGGGGTTGATGCCGGTGCCGAGGATGGAAACGCCGTTCTCCTTGGCGAGCCTGTTCATCTCTTCGGTGAGCTCGGGCTCCTGAGCCTTCGGGTAGCTCATCTCTTCCGCTGTGGAGATAACGTTGACCTTCTGGGAAACAACGTACTTGATCTTGGGGAAGGCCTTCTTGGTGAAGGAGTCGGTGGCGATAACGCAGATGTCGCAGTTGCCATCGTGAACTACCTTCTCGATCTGGGGATTGATGAACACGTCCTCGCGGTCGCCCTGATCCACGCCGAGAATGTCGTAGATGCTCTTGCCGATGCGGGCCGGGTGGATGTCGCAGACGCCGACGATGTCAACGCCCTTTTTGCTGAGTAGTACCTTGGCGATACCGGAGCCCATTGCGCCGAAGCCCCAAATCGCAACTTTTAGATTTTCCATTTTTTATGCCTCCTGCATATTAAGTGGGATAGGGTATGTTTGTATGCGCATACGAACACAGCTTATATTATACAGTAAAAGGTTTGAAAACGCAACATTGAATACTGAGAGTCTTCACGCAACACCAATCAAACTCAATACATAGTGCAAATATGCGGCTGTCGCATACAATTTTTAGGGAAAACGGAATGGTTGCTGGCAAGTTTTCTAAAAAGTCGATAGTTAATACTCAACTTTTGTGGCTTGAGAACGCAAGTATTTTTTGGTAAAATTATTTGTAAAACAAAGTCATAATGCAATCTTATTTTTCAAGCTCTCAAAAGCATCGCGCTTTTTCTGCTCGGTTAAATCATTGTAAATATCCATCGTCATTGTGATAGAGGAATGCCCCATAACGCTTTGAATGGTCTTTAAGGTTACATCGTCGCCGACATTCTCACACAATCTTGTGCAGTAAGTATGGCGGAAAATATGCGGTGAAAACTTCGGAAGGAGGATGGGCTTTCGACCTTCGTTCTCCGCCTTCACCCGCTCCTCCTCATTGTATCGGCGGATAGCTCGATTCAAGCTTTGATTAACTATGTTTTCGTTCATCACACCTCCAGCTCGGTTGGTAAACACAAACCCTGAACAGCCGTCAATCTCTACATCACACAGCCCACCTTCCCAGTACTGGCACTCTCGCTCACGAAGGAGCGCTGCTCGAACTGTATCCGGCATTGGAATCTGCCTAACCCCCGCCCTCGTCTTTGGCGTTTCAATCACATTTCTAAAGCCGCCATCGGTTTTGATATAGCTCAAAGAACGGCATACATTGATAATCCCTTTTTCAAAATCGCAATCATCCCAGCACAGCGCGGATATTTCGCCAATGCGCATACCCGTTCCCAATAGTACGGTATAGAATTCTCCCCAGCGGCAATATAGCCGTGAATTCTTTATAAACCTCATAAATGCTTGCTGCTGCTCAATGGTTAGAGCGCGTTTCTTTTGCTTGGAGAAGTCGTGTTTTCTGCGCACTTCGGCATAAGCGGTCTGCGCGGGATTACTGCGTATCAACCTATCACGCACAGCCAAGTTGAAGGCAGGGGACAGAATCGTATAGACCGTGGCAACGGTGTTGGGCTTCAAACCTTTTTTGTCCAGCAACTCAATAAAGAACTTTAGAATATCGCTATGCTTGATATCCCCTATCCACTTTGAACCGAATCGCGGCTTGATATACAAATCATAATTAGCGCGGTATCTTGCAACCGTTGTTTGTTTCAAACTGCGAACTTGCAGGGATAATTCAAAAAGATCGTCCACCGTTCGCCTGTTGGCTTCGTAGCTGTTCACGCCGTCCATTAAATCCCGCTTTATCGTCGCTTCGAGTCCTCGTAAATAGTCCTTGCTATTCTTTCCCAAAGGCGCTTTGTCGCTTTCGGTCAATCTCCAAGCATAAACACTCCGCTTTTCTCCGTTGGAATCGGTGTATCGATACTCATACCGACCATCGGCTTTTTGATACTCGCCGTTTTGGAGCACTCGCCCCTTTTTATCATATCTTTTACTTGCCATAATTTAACCTCTGATAATTCCTGCTGCTCAATCTCGTTGTTACCGCCTATTGATGGCGGTTAAATGTACACATTCAACTATTTATATTGGTAAAACAAAGCATTCCATTATAAAGTTTCTTATGATAAAGACTCTTTTAATCCAGCAGTACCGCTGAGAAAAACCAGTAATAACAAGGTTTTTCGTTTTGGACAAATAGCCAAGCAACGCATTTTTGCTTTTATGTCGTTGCCTGTTTTTCCTCAGAATTATAACGGCAGAAGTAACTTTTATCCAGCTCCGAAATAGACCGTTGATAAACCCGCTTCATTCGTCACCGTAAGATTGAATTCACCGCATCGAAGCTCCAATGCGGTGAACCCTGTTCCGAATTCTAAAGCTTATTCTTGCGTCTCAAATGCCATTGTGATTTATCGTAATATCCTTATAAGGGAAAAGCTTGAAAAACCCTTTAATTATAAGCATTTTTCAAATCGTTTTTGACACCCCCCCTGTAAAATCGCTAAGCAGTTTGCGCATCCTCGCGCTTGGAAGATACAAGTTGATCGGCAAACCGTCACGCAAGCGGGAGCGACACAACCATTGAAGAAGATTAGCAATCGAGTAATCATCCTCTACATACCGAACCCCAGCATTAACGAATAAATCTTTTATATATGGATTCTGGCGAAGGTTAATTAAATAAGCCAAAGCCCAGCGGTTGCGATACATATTAGTCGCCCGTGAATTACACGCAATAAAGCAACTTGTTTCTGACTCTAATCTATCGAGTTCACCGGTGCTCAAGCCAATTTGTTCGCTTTTACTGACATTGCGGACTCGTGTATAACCCTTGCCCTTTAGCTTGGCTTGATACTCTTGAAAAACAGTCCAGCCGATATCCTTCGCCATGGGCTTAGGCTCAAGATGACTAAAATAAGAAGCAATGTGTTTCTTTAGTGTTGCAATGTCACTCTCATCCGCTTTATCAAACCATCTTTTAGACAGCGCTCTTGGCGGATTAAGCCTATCGTTATCGCAAACCGTTATTAACTCCGCACACTTCGCCCTAAATGTAAGGTCTATTGACGGATCATAGGGGATAATCTTATAACCGCCGTCATCATTTATAACGCTGGCATACTCATACTTAATATTAAACATATCGAAATATGATTTTAAGCTATATCCCTTGAAGTAATAGGTGAGCGCATACACTTGTTTGAATGCTTGGAATACTTTTGGAGGATAAATACCGACAAGAAAAGTACGATTTACGCAATAAAGGCGCTCCAATTCTGCAAGTCTCCGAACCTCTGAAAACTTGAAATCGGCTTCTGTTGCACCGCCGCACCATGAAACACGGAAATCCGTTGCTATGGAAATGTGCCTACACTCAATTAACCAATCAATATCAGCCTTGGACACACTCTGCTTCGGTGAAGCCGCAACACTCTGAATATCATTAAAAGGCTTAACAACATCCAATGCTTCATCAAGAATAAGCTCATAATCATTTTCCGCAATAGCGTGTAATGTTTCATCGGTGGCATTTAGGAAGGTTGAATGTGTAACTGCAATACATTCGCCTTTGGCTAATAGTGTATTAAATTCGGTCAATTTTGAACCGTCTGTATAAGGCATCGGCTCCTTGAATCGATCCCAGCCGCAAGACTCGCGTATCCGCTTTATTTCGTCCAAAAATGGAGTGCAATAGACAAATGATTTGCCCTTATTGGCATTCATATATTGAATTGCCCAACTCGTTTTGCCCGCCCCGCAAGGCGCATCTATGATAGTAACTGCTGTTCTAACCTCCAATCAATTATAGAAATCATCTTTTGTTTCAATAACCAATTCTCCGCCATCTTCATCATCATTCAGTATCTCGGCTAATACCTCGCATACGATCTGACGAATGGCGCACTTTAACTCCGCATCGATAATCACCTTTTTAGCGGCAAGCCGCCGATTTGATTGTAGCATAGGAAACAGGAACAGCACAGTTTAATTTCATATTAAGCCCAATTGAAACACCCTTGATAAGATGTCAATAAAACACACCCGTAGCGCGTTTTTTGCGCCGGTAAGGGAAACACATTACCGCATTGTTAAAAGTCGCTGAAAAGCTCTGCAATGCCCATAAAACATAGACAAGTAACACAACAAAAAGAGCGCCGCTTAAATGCACCGTCAATCGGTGGGGATAAATCGCGCTCTGTTATGCTTTGGATTTTGATTATAAGTAATAAACCATAAAATAATATAATAACACGGCTTTAACCAAAAGTCAAGAGAAATTAGAAATATATTATTTACCGCTGGCTTCTTCCGCTCCGCCATCGGGAACGAATTGCAGAAAGTCGCCCGGTTGACAGCCCAGCAAGCGGCAGATCGTTTCAATATTCTGCCATGCTATTGGCTGTTTGTGTCGTAGCTTTTGAATAGTGGATTCAGCGAAAATCTTTTCTTTACGCATACGCGCAGAACTATACCCAGCCGATTTAAGCAGAGCCAAAACATCAACGGTATAAACTAACATAAAACCTCCGAAATAATAGCGGCATGGGAGGAGGAGTGACTACCACCATATAGGCATATCATACCCGGATAAAAACCACAACCACGCCCGACAGCATAAGCCGCGATCCGCGCCGCTTCAATTCGTACATTTAGGGCACAGCTTTCGCGCGGAACAATATATTATTGAATACACGAAAAAAGGTGTTGACAATACACGAATTAAGGTGTACACTTTAATCACGGCAAGCGGAAAGCAAGCCGAATAATCCAACAAGGAGATAAACCCATGAACACACCCACCACCGCAAAGGAACTCGAAAAGACCATTGCCGAGCTGCAAAGCCTTGAAGCCCTCCGCAAGGAGCTTGACGAAGAGATCAAGAAGCTTGAGAACGAAATCAAGTCCGAACTCATCGCCCGCAATGTTGACACCCTCGAAGTTGGCAAGTATATCGTAAGATTTACCGCCGTACTCTCCCAGCGTTTCGACACCTTATCTCAAGCAGGTTGAAAGCCGCCGCTTTACGATCAGCTAAAGCCCATCGTTAAGGCTCCCCCGACACACCCACCACGGCAAAGCGGGGGAGCCGTCCACCAACAAGGAGCGGACACGGTTATTATACCGTTATTGCTCCGAAAATTCAAGCCAAAATACGAATTAAAGGAGATATTCACCATGAAACAGATCAGCAAAATGAGCCGCCTTGTAGGACAGTTTGAGAAGGCCTTCCGCATTCTCAACGAAGAACTTTTTGAAGGAGTGCTGCCCACTCCGATTATCACCGCCATCCCCACGCCGAGAGCATACGCCCATTACACACCCTTTGACAGTTGGAACACCGCCGAAGGCGGCAAGCCCGAAATCAACATTTCAACGGGATCGCTTGACCGTCCGCTTGAGAATGTGCTTGCTTCTCTCCTGCATGAAATGGTACACCTTTACAACGACCGAGTACTAAACATTCAAGATGTATCGGGCAACAGCCGAATGTATCACAATAAGCAGTTTAGAGAACAAGCCGAAGCGCACGGACTCATTGTTACACGCTCCGAAAAATACGGCTGGAGCACCACCGAGCCGGGGGACGCGCTGCTGGATTTGATAATCCTGCATGATGAACTTCGAGAAATCGAAATCTGCCGCACCGCTCCGAACCCCGCAAGCCTTATTGGAACGCACACGGGAAGCGGCAACCCCACGCCGCCGACCATCGGCAAGCCCACGCACCACCGCAAATATCAATGCCCCCGTTGTGGCTGCTCCGTTAGGGCGACAAAAGCGGTTAGGATCGGCTGCCTTGATTGCGGCGTTGAGATGGTAGAAGCATAAGCGCCAACGGATGAACGGCGGGGAGCCGCAACCCCGCCGCCATCCATCGACAAAGGAGGTACAAATGTACGAAATACTTATTCTTATCTTTCTCGGCGGCTATTGGCTCACAAGGTACATAGTTGAAGATATCCAAAGCATGATACTAATTAGGCGCATTATAAAGCACAGAATAGAACGGCATTAGCCGCAAATGAAGCATGGCGGGGAGTGAAGCCCCGCCATCAATCTATATCCGTTATCCCGTGGGGATTCAAGCCCCTTCTATTACCACAAGGGGGTGGCAAGCTCTACCTAACCCCGCAAGGGGTAGCAAGCCGAGCCGCCTTCTATTACCACAAGGGGGTGCCAAGCTCTGCCGCCTTAATGCTGCGTACTGGCAACCGTCCTATTAACCTCCCGTTGAGCGCGGTAATTTGTCAACGGTTTGAGTTGGATTTTTTAGATGTTCACATCCAATACAACCATCTTGTAAAAAGTTGTGCGTTTCAAGCCCGTTTTCTCCATGGCTCTCTTTGCCGTGATTCTGCCATCGCGCCATTCCGTTATTACCGCCTCCCAATTATCGGGCTTTTGCGTTTCAGGTCTGCCGAACTTCACACCCCGCGCATGGGCGGATTGTATGCCCTCTCTTTGGCGTTCGCGTATAGTTGCGCGTTCCTGCTCGGCAAGTGTTGAAAGCACTTCCACAAGGATATTTGAAACCATATCAAGCACCCATTCTTGCCCCGTTGGATAATCCAACATAGTGGTTGGAAGATCGAGTATCTTTAGCCGTATGCCGTGGGCTTTGAAGTATTCCAGCTCCGCTTTAATATCCGCTTTGTTACGGCTCAGACGGTCAAGGGATTTGATAACCAGCGTATCACCACGCCGCAAGATGGCGGCTTTTAAGGCGTTGTACCCGGGTCTGTCAAGGCTTTTACCGCTCTGCTTATCTGTGATAATATCCCGCTCGGATGCACCGAGAGCGCGGAAAGAGTCAAGCTGCCTGTCAAGGTTTTGCTCTTTGGATGATACACGCGCATAATAATAAACTCTGTTTTCCATAGGTCAAGCCTCCTTTGTTGGTCTATCAGAAGCTTATCACGGCAAGCCGCCTTTGCATAGTTCAATTATTCGCAAACCTTCGTTTAATTTCCGAACATATCCAAAAAATGAAAAAGGGGCTTTTGCGAACAAAGAAAGCGCGGTTTCTGTGCCGTTCGGGAAGGTAGACTTTTGCGAACAAACAGTAAACAGAAAACGGCGGGAAGCCCGCCGCCGTGAGTCATGAGTAATCAAGTATTATTTGCGCCCGATTATGCGATAAACCCGTTTGGGCTTTCCGCTGCTGTCGGCGCAAACCAAGTCAAACGGTACTGTGCCGCTGTTGCGGTAGGGATATACGCGAACACTAATCACGCCGCAAAATATCAGCCGACCGTTTTTGCCGCTGAAAACAACCTTGCCGCCATCAACTGCGGCAATCATAACGCCGAAGCTTTCTATAAAGTGCATATTATCAACTTGCCCCGCGCTTCGGTTGCGTAGCACGGAATAAGTATAACGGCTGATATGGCTGCCGTAAGTCTGCATAAACCCGTTAAGGCTCAAGTTTTCGAAATGATTCATAAGCAACCTCCGCCGCTTTCGATCAGTGTCATAAAAGAAAATGATACTTCGCTGTTATCGCGGGGATCGTTGCAAATAATGTTATAGTAACCTATATTGCCATCTTCGCCGATCTCGCCGAAGAACTCAATGCGCTTTACCCCGTCAATACGGAGAACAGCATCTGCTCCTCCTTCGGGCTTATCCAAACGGAAGCAAATAATATCACTCTCCGGGAATACGGATACACGATTGAAATCAACAAGGCTGCTCATTAGAACCGGCGTATGAACCGCATTATTAAATTGCTCGGTGTTAAAAGTGGAACGGCGCAAGTTAAGTTCGGCAAATGCCGCAAACTCGCTCAGCGTAAAAGTCGTATTGGGCAAGCTCGGACACCATTCGCACATATCAAGCGCATAAGTCGATTCATAATTCATATTGAAAACCTCCGTCTATTTTGCCGCACACGACCAGCGCAAAGAGCGTTGATAACCCGATCGTGTACGGCTTTCACCTTGACGACACACCCAGCGCACCAAGGACAATTCAATTATACCGCCGAATATGCGCCGGGCATAGTTTAAATATCGGCTTCAAGCATTTAATTTTTGTCTGTTCAAAAACAAATATAAATAAGATTTTTCCAAGTCAGAAAAACCTTAAGATTCCCATTGCCGGTTGTTGCATTTGTGGTAAATCGTTGGCAAAACACATAATATATAGATGAAAAATGCAACGAGAAAAATAAAATTTTATTGCATAGGCGCAAGTTTTTTGCGTAATATTCGTGATAATTAAAACAATATATACATTATACCATATCATTGGACCGAATTAAACACCGCGGCACAGTTTTTTTAACATATATATAACCGTTTTTTTGCCGCCGTGCGCCGCCGCACTTCCGCTCGCTTCGCGATACTTCCGCGCGGCGGCTTCGTTTCCCCAAATGCTTCTTTAACGGGGGTGGAGGATGGCAGTGGCTGCATGGCACGAGGAAAGAGGGGCGGATGAGTTTTGCCGATTTTGGATAATTGATTTTTGGAAAAATGGCCCAAAACGGCTCGAATTGTGTCAAAAACACGGCACGAACATGTCGGTTTTTCCATATTTTCCAATAAAAAAATAATATATTAAAAAATGTTGCAAATTTTGAATAAAAGGTATTGACTTTCAGCAACATAGGTGATATACTGACATCAGTAAATAAGAGTGCGACCTCCATTGCATGGCAAAGATCGAAGCGAGGCGATCTTTCAATCTTATACTATTCTTGAAAAGTCTGCGGATTAGCTACCCGCAGACTTTTTACCTTCCATTTTTTTGTCGCCCGCTTGTGCGGCTGAAACGAAAAAACGGGCTTTCGCCGCTGTGAACTGCGCAAGCCCGTTTGGTTTTAATTCTTATATTATTTTCATGCGCGATCAGGCATTCTTCATCGCTTCCTCGACCGCAACTGCGACCGCAACGGTGGCGCCGACCATGGGATTGTTGCCCATGCCGATAAGACCCATCATCTCAACGTGCGCGGGAACGGAGCTTGAGCCCGCGAACTGCGCATCGGAATGCATCCTGCCCATGGTGTCGGTCATGCCGTAGCTTGCGGGGCCCGCCGCCATGTTGTCGGGATGCAGCGTTCTGCCCGTGCCGCCGCCGGATGCAACGGAGAAGTACTTCTTGCCGTTTTCAACGCAGTACTTTTTATAGGTGCCGGCAACGGGGTGCTGGAAGCGGGTGGGGTTGGTGGAGTTGCCGGTGATGGAAACGTCCACATTTTCCCTCTGCATGATCGCAACGCCCTCGGAAACGTCGTCCGCACCGTAGCAGCGAACCTTGCTCCGCTCGCCCGTGCTGAAAGCCTTTTCGCTGAGAATCTTGAGTTCGCCGCTGAAGCGATCCAGCTCGGTTTCAACGAAGGTGAAGCCGTTTATACGGGCGATGATGTATGCCGCATCCTTGCCAAGACCGTTCAGAACGACTCTGAGGGGCTCCTTGCGAACGCGATCCGCCTTCATCGCGATCTTGATCGCGCCCTCTGCCGCCGCGAAGCTCTCGTGACCTGCGAGGATGCAGAAGCATTTTGTATCCTCGCTGAGCAGCATAGCGCCGAGGTTGCCGTGACCGAGGCCGACCTTGCGGTGATCCGCAACCGAACCGGGGATGCAGAAGCTCTGCAGACCCTCGCCGATGCACTCCGCCGCTTTAGCAGCACTCGTTACGCCGCGCTTTATGGCGATCGCCGCGCCGACGGTGTATGCCCAAACCGCGTTTTCAAAGGCGATAGGCTGAGTGCCGTGCACGATCTCGCGAATGTTTATGCCCTTGTCCTCAACGAGCTTTGCAGCAGCCTCAAGGCTCTCGATGCCTTCCTTTTTAAGAGCGGCGTCGATCTGGGCTATTCTTCTGGTGTATCCTTCAAAATTCAGCATATTGCACCTCATTCCTTGCGCGGGTCGATTATCTTCGCCGCATCGTCGAACCTGCCGTAGCGCTTGATAAGCTCGGCATAGGCATCGTTCGGGGTCATGCCGTTCTTGATAAGCTCCATCATCTGGGGCAGATTGATGAATTCGTAGCCGATGATCTCGTTGTTTTCATCAAGCGCGATCTTGGTGATATAGCCCTCGGTGAGGTTGAGATAGCGGGGACCCTTTTCCTTTGTGGAATAGGTGGTGCCGATGCTGCTCGAAAGACCCTTGCCAAGATCCTCAAGCCCCGCGCCGATCGCAAGGCCGCCCTCACTGAACGCGCTCTGGCTCCTGCCGTAAACGATCTGCAGGAAGAGCTCGCGCATAGCGGTGTTGATCGCATCGCAAACAAGGTCGGTATTGAGCGCCTCAAGGATGGTCTTGCCGGAGAGTATCTCCGCCGCCATAGCCGCGGAATGCGTCATGCCCGTGCAGCCGATGGTCTCAACGAGCGCTTCCTCGATGATGCCGTTCTTGACATTCAGCGTGAGCTTACATGCGCCCTGCTGCGGTGCGCACCAGCCAACGCCGTGCGTAAAGCCGCTTATATCGGTCAGCTGCTTTGCCTTGACCCATTTACCCTCCTCGGGAATGGGGGCGGGATCATGCACCGCGCCCTTTTTGACACAGCACATATTGGTTACTTCATGCGTATATTCCATACAGTATCCCTTTCCGTATTATTTTGATTTATGATGCGAACGGATCGCTTCATATATTAACCGAATAATTATACCATATTCTGGCCGAATTTCAAGCTTTTCATGCCAAGCTTGAGCAAATTGCCGCTTGAAGCGTTGAATTATATCAGCTACGGGCTGTTTTTTGATTAATGCGCCTCAAGTTGACCTTGATAGTATATTTTGATATAATAACGCTATACATAAAACTGCTTCGCCGAGCGTTTTGCGGTGAAAAATGCATCCGGCGGGGTGAAAGGAGCACAAAATGAAGGAAGTTTTTGATTTTTTGAAGGAGTGCGGCGTATATTACCTCGCAACGGTCGAGGGCGATCAGCCGCGAGTGCGCCCGTTCGGAACGGTGAATATCTTCGAGGATAAGCGCTATATCCAGATGGGCAAGGTGAAGAACGTTTCCAAGCAGATCGAGAAGAACCCCAAGGTGGAGCTCTGCGCGTTCAAGGACGGCAAATGGCTGCGCCTCTCGGGCGAGCTCGTGCGGGATGAGCGCGTTGAGGCGAAGAAGGATATGCTCGACAGCTATCCCCATCTTCGCGCCATGTACGATGAAAACGACGACAACACCGAGGTGCTGTATTTTAGGCACGGTACGGCGGTATTTTCTTCGTTCACCGAGCCGCCGATGACTGTAGAGCTTTAAGCGCGAAGGGCATGCCTTTGCCGCAGGAAAGCATCGCTTTGTCTTTTCTGCGGCAGGGCATTTAGATAATGATGCTGCCTTTGGCAATGATGCGCGCTTAATGGCACATTCAGGATGCCCGCCGCAGGAGCCACCACGGCGAGTGGATGAAGTCGCTTCGCTAATGAAGCAAAATGAAGCCGCCTGCGGCTAATGAAGGAATTGTGGTTGAAATTCCTGCGGAATTTCAAATGATGTGCGCTTCGCGCATGATGCTTGCCTGCGGCTAATGATGTGCGCCTGCGGCGCATGATGCGTTCCTTCGGAACATTGAGGTTGAAATTCCTGCGGAATTTCTTGTGTTTATTTCCACCTCATCCGCCGCTCGCCGCGGGGGCTTTTTCGCTCCGCCTCAGCCACCTTCCCCTCAATGAGAAGGCTTTTTCGGCTTCACCGAGTGGAAAATGCGGAGCGACAAAAGGCTTCTCCTTGAGGAGAAGCTGGCAGCGAAGCTGACTGATGAGGTGGATATCTCATAAACGCCGCGCACGGCGTTTTATCATGTTTGAGCCCACAAGCGGAAATACAGACAATGCAATTCCTATAATAATATTGAACGAAAAAAGAGAGAAAAATGCGGAGCCGCACCGTACCATAGGGAAACTATGTGACAGGTGGGTAAGTCGATACGGCAAACCAAATTAAGCAGAGCTATGCAAGCATTAAAGCATAGCCCTGCTTTTGCTATATTAATACGATTATTATCCAGTCAACCTTTGAGCTACAAATTAACTATGGCAAATAAAATCATTGAAATCCAACTATTTTGAGAAGGCTCAGCAAATTTAAAAAGAAAATAACCAAATGTTATTGAAGCATGACATTAAAAATGTTATACTATCCTTGCGACACAATCAAATATCGACCAATGTATCAATCCGCCTTTTCGCGTGTACGAAGATTACCATCGGTAAAAACGTACGCTCTTCATTCGTACATGCTGAAAAGGTGTCGGATTGATTGTGTCGCAGCAAACGGAGCTTGCGTTTTTCGTGCGTAGCTTCGTGCTACGCACTTTTTTATTTTGGATCGTACAGACTATGAAAACCGAAGAAACGCTATACAAGACTTATACGGAAGGTATTGAGCACCGAGAATCAAATCTCGTTGCTGAAAGGAGCTGAATTATATGAAACAAGGTGCGTACAAAGCTTTTCAGCCAACCGACAAATCGATGTTTTGGACAATGCTTCGCTCGGAGATACTGCAGCGCTGCTTGAACAGAACTCCGCTTTGGAACATTCCGAAAAGGAATTGGCTGATAAAAAAGATAGTTGCGAAGGTTGACGGCAAGCCGTATTGCGTTTATTCGCCTGTTCGTTTTCAATCCGGAAACAATACCTATCTCGGCAAGAACTTCTTTTGCAACTATAATTGCACGTTTCTCGACCATGCTCCGATTCGCATTGGAGATAACGTGATGCTTGCGCCAAATGTTTCGATCCTCACGGTTTCGCATCCTATGATGGCGGAACAGCGAGTCGTGCGCAGGTTTGAAAACAGTTTTGCACCGCAAAAGCGCGGAAATTATGAGCTGATTGCTCCTGTTACCATTGGCAACAACGTTTGGATCGCTGCGGGAGCAATAATCTGCGCAGGTGTAACCATTGGAGATAATGCCGTGATCGGAGCCGGAAGCGTTGTAACAAAGGACATACCGCCGAATGTTTTTGCTTGCGGCACTCCGGCAAAAGTCGTTCGGGAAATCACCGAAGCGGATAGAGTGGAAGTGTGAGCTGCCGGATGCAGGTTTTGAATTGTGAGGTAATATGAAGATCGGAATTGATGTTGACGGCGTTCTTGCAGATGTTGCCGGTTATCAAATGCGGGTTTCCAAGCCCTACTTTGAGAAGCGAGGTTATTCTGTTATCGATCCTGCCGGTTTTGATATAGCGGATATTTATGGCTGTTCTCAAAAAGAACGCACAGTTTTCTGGCGCAGATTCATCTGGAGATACTGCTTATTCGAGCCCGCAGTACCGTATGCATCTGAGATTATCGAACGGCTCCATAACCCTGAACACCCGGAGATTATCCGCAACATCCCGCCATGTTATCTTGTTACGAGCAAAGCGGATATGCTTGAAAGATACACTCTCGATTTTGCGGGTGAGCTTGGCAACAAAGGCATTGAACATAAGCTGAGGCATATGGGCAGCGATCCGAAACTGATTCATGCTTTCCCGGTTCTAAGACCGGATTTGCCGGAAAGTGAACGGGTAATAGATGAGATAATCGGCTGGTTCAAGGCGCATGAGCCTTACGGGGCCGAAAAGGAGTAAACCTCAAAAACAAATTTTTACTGCAGACGCCGAAATGGCGTGGAATAAACCAAAAGAATTGAGGAGGAAATGGATGATGGAGAAGAGACTGACGGGCTACCCGTCCATAGACAAGCCGTGGCTGAAATACTATTCCGAATAGGAGCTTGCAGTAGAAATGATGGTATTTTTCGAAATACGGATCATTTCGGTTCGGAAAGGAGAAACATGAAGGATCAAACCAAGCAATCCGCAAGGGACCATCTCGCATTCAAGGCGCTTTCGGCGCTTGCGAAAAGCAAGATGCCGTTCAGCGTTGTAAATGAAAACGGATATGCTCCGATCAGGAACAAGCCCATTATCTTTGCTGCAAATCATACAAACTGCTTTGATTTCCCGAGCTTGAGCAAAGCCTGCAGGCGAAGGCTGGTGCCGCTTTTAGGGAAGCAAAGGCTCGAACTCGCGGACAGGGTTTTCTTTCGACTTAACGGCGTTGTCTATGTGGACAGGCTTGACAAAAAAAGCGCGGCAAAGGTCAAAAAAAGGCTCGTGCTCCGCCTAAAGCGCAGAACTCCGCTTCTTTGGTTTCCGGAGGGAACGTGGAATCTGACGGATAATCTGCTTATGCTGCCTATGAAATGGGGCATAATCGAGGTTGCC
>CADBGC010000062.1 GCA_902794055.1 uncultured Eubacteriales bacterium
AGCTGGCGCCGAGAACAATCTCTGACGACCTAGTAAAACAGGTTATAGACTGGGGTAGAGATAAAGGTATCACGAACCCAGACAAGCAACTATGTAAGGTGCTCGAAGAGGTTGGAGAAATGGCACACGAAATCTGCCGCAGCCAATACACTTCGGAGGAGATGCAGGATAGTATCGGCGACAGCCTAATCACGATTATTATCCTCGCCGACATCCTCAACTTCGACCCACTGTTCTGCTTACAGGAGTCGTTCAAAGTAATTAATAAACGTAAAGGAGAAGCGCGCGATGGCTGCTTCATCAAAGAAGAAGACATTAAATGATAAAGAACTCAGCACCCGCCTCGACAAACTCGTGCAGACGGTCCAACGCGCTGAAGGGTGTTTCATCCGTGATGGACAGTGGGTGGCTGTATGCCGCACTTGTGGAAGAGTCGCGCCAATCACTGGAAAAGACTCTATCCAGGGCGGACATTACATCCCTCGTGGCTGCCGCTGCACGCGCTGGCTTGCTGCTAACGTACACCCGCAATGCAATCGCTGTAACGGATTCCTTAACGGCAACTATCTCATGTATGCCAGATGGATGCAAAAGCACTTGCCAGAAGAAAACGAGCGGCTCCTCGACCTATTCGAGAAGCATAAGAAAGGTGAGGCTCCGAAGCTATCGGTTATCGAAAAGCGAGCTTTATATAACAGATGGCTACTTAAAGGCAGGAAGCTAGAGGAGATGACCGGGCTCCAGCTCTTCAATGATCCTTCGCATAATACCTCCGAAGCTGATTCAAAGATTCAAAAGAAACCCCAAAAGCAGCATTTTGCATTCATATATTAAAACGAAACAGTATCAGCTTCGGTTGAATCTTTCCTTTGCATACCGCACCGCATCGCGCACGGCTTCAAACTGCGAATTCTTCTGTTCAAGTATCAGCTCTTTAAACTCTCCGTCCCTTGCGGCAAAGGCGATAGCTTCGGCGGTCAGCTTGCCGTTCGAGGTCATGTTTTTGCCGACCAGAGCACGGGCTTTTGAGGCATCGCCCATTATGAGCCTCTCGGTGTCGAAGGCTTCGCGCACCTCACTCGAAGGCTCGGATAGAGCAAGCTTGGCGTTCATAGTGCAGCAGCGCTGGCAGACCTCGCAGCCGATATAGGTGCTCTGACAGTCGCGAATATGATCCGGGTGCGCCGCCGTTTCCATAAAGGCGCGGTGGCAGAGGGCAAAGTCCACGCCGCTCTCGCTTATCGCACCGGCGGGGCAAGCTTCTATACATTTTCGGCAGCCTGCACAATATGTTTTTCCGTTAAATTCGTATTGAAGCGGCTCAAGCTCCGAAACCGCTATGCTCATAAGCACTATCCTTGTTCCAAACGGGGCGATCGAAAGAAAGCCGGTGCGGAGAGCCGCTCCGATATTCGCTTTTAATAACGCGGGGCGTATCGGTATCTCCGCTTTTTCGGCGCGAATGCCAAGCTCATTAAGCTTTTTCAAAAGCGCCTTCATGCCGTGATAAGCTTGATTGGAAGCGAGATAATAGGGGGGGATGCGTTCGCCCTCGGGGAAGGGTGAATAGGGAAAAACGAGCGCTGCGATGCTTGAAGTGAATGGGAATTCCGCTTTAACATCCGCAACAAGATGATGCGGATTATCACCAAGCTCATATTTTTCGGGCGCAAGAAAGAAAACCCTTTTAAACCCATATTCACTTGCAAGCGCGCAAAACTCCTCGTGTGTCATTACCGCTCCCAATCCGGCATTTCGCCATTCTTCAAAATACGGCGGGGAAATGCCCCGCCGCATGATTCAAATGAGAATTGCTCACATGTTATTGAGCTTTTCAAGCCCAAGCTCAAGCCTTCTTATTGCCTCGTCCCTGCCGAGCAGAGCGGCGATCTCGATCGCGCCGCCGGGGGTAACGGTTTTGCCGCTCATAGCGATGCGAACGGGCCAGAGCAGAGTGCCGTTCTTCATCGCCTTCTTCTCGGCATAGCCGATTAAAAAGTCGTGCAGCGCGGTCTCCGTCCATTCGGGAAGCGCCTTCAGCTGCGGCACAACGTCCGCAAGAATATCGCGGCAGATCTCGGGGTTGGTCTTTGACTTTTTATTGGTGAAAAGCTCGATATCGTAGTTCTCGTCCATCTCGGCAAGGAAGCCGACGGTCTCCGCGATATCGGAGAATATCTCGGTGCGCGGCTGAAGGATGCGGATAAGGATATCCTCGTTTCCTTCACGCCTTGCAATCTCGCCAACGCCCGCCTTCTCAAGCCAGGGCAGAGCCTTTTTGAAATAATCCGCACCGTCCATCTTGCGAACGTATTCGGCATTCATCCAGCGGAGCTTGGCGTTGTCGAAAATGGCGGGGGACTTACTCAGTCCCTCGAGCGAGAATGCTTCCTTGAGCTCCTCAAGCGTAAAGAACTCGCGGTCGTTTCCCGGGCTCCAGCCAACGAGCGCAAGATAGTTAGTAACCGCCTCAGTAAGATAGCCCGAATTCATAAGATCCTCGAAGGTAGCATCGCCGTCGCGCTTACTCAGCTTATGCGTTGCATCGCGCATGATCGTGGTAAGGTGAACGTAAACGGGCTTCTCCCAACCGAACGCCTCATAAAGAAGATTGTATTTCGGCGTTGAGGAAAGGTACTCCATGCCGCGAAGCACGTGCGTAATGCCCATCGTATGATCGTCGATTATATTCGCAAAATTATAGGTCGGCATTCCGTCCGCCTTGATGAGGATCATATCGTCTAACTCGGAGCAGTTGACCGAGATATGTCCGAAGATAGCATCATCGAAATCCGCTGTGCCCTCGGCGGGAACGTTCTGGCGAATAACGTAGGGTTCGCCGGCGGCGAGCCTGCGCTCGACTTCCTCTTTGGAGAGGTTCATGCAGTGCTTGTCGTATTTGAAGGTTCCGCCCTCGGCCTCGACCTTTGCGCGGCGCTCCTCAAGCTCCTCCTTGGTGCAGAAGCAGTAATACGCCTTGCCCATCTCAACAAGCTTTTGAGCGTACGGCAGATACATATCCTTGCGTTCGCTCTGAACGTACGGGCCGTATTCGCCGCCTACGTCGGGACCTTCGTCCCAGTTGAGGCCAACGGTGCGAAGCGTTTTATAAACCGTTTCGATCGCGCCTTCAACGAAGCGCGCCTGATCGGTGTCCTCAATGCGAAGCATGAAAACGCCGTCGTTCTTCTTCGCCCAAAGCCAGGCGTAGAGCGCGGTGCGAAGGTTTCCAACGTGCATAAAGCCCGTGGGGGAGGGTGCAAAGCGTGTGCGAACAGTCATATTAAACTCCTTATCATATTCGCCTATCTCGGCGAATGAATTTCGGTATCCCTTTGCGCCTCGGCGCAGAATATCAACGGACAACATAATACCATATTTTATCCGTTTTGTCACTAAATAAATACAATTATCTATATGCTATGAATTCTAAACTGCCGCCAAAGTGCCTATCCGTTCAGCTCCGAAACTCGCATCACAGCGCTTGCAAGCGAGATGCCGTTCCTTTTTGCATAGAACAGAGCGCGAACGAGCCCTTCGCTATCGATCCTGTCGGCGGGGGAGAGGGTGAAAAGATTCACGGCAAATCCGTCCGCTTCATATCGCATCGGTTCTTTACGTTCGTTACCGAAAACGAGAACGTCAAGCTCGTCATCGACCTGTATCTCCCAAACAGGCGTATCCTCGGGCAGGGAGAAAAGCTTGAGCAAGGCCGCCGCATCAGCTCTTATCCTATCGGCATACGGGGAAAGAGCCATGGCTTCGCCTTCATACGCTTCGCAGCATCGGGCAAACCTCGCCTGCATCGCTTGAAGCGAAACGCCCGCTTTTTTATAAACCGAGCCCATGAAGTCCACTTGGAATTCATCTCCCGCCGCTTCCTGCATAAGCCTTTCATAGCCGTCAAGCTCCTCAAGGGTACATTCTTCACGCATGAGCTCGAAGCGAAGAATTATGAAGCCGAATAAGGGCGCGGCGACGTACTCCTCAAAGACCAACAGCCCGCCGCTCTTTTCATAAATATCGTCGGAAACGGCCTTGATGCGCTCAAGCAGTTCGGGACTTTTTATGAACAATTTAAGCACCTCCGATATTGAAGCTTTTTCCGCATAATAATACCATATCGCAAAAGCGTTTTCAAGCGCATTAGGCTCTACCCGCGGCGCGAAGCAGGGCGCGTTTGCTGCGGTTGACAACGGATGCGAAAAATACTATAATTGCGCAAAGCTTTTCAAGGAGACGGAAGGATGAACTGGTTTTTTAAAGAGGATAAAACCGATGCGATACTCACCGCAAAGGCGCATATCGATTCCATGCATATCGAGCAAATCGATATGCCGGCTTTCCCGAAAACGGCGATCCTGTTTTATATGCACAGCGGCGAAGAGTACCTTTGCCAAAACTACGGCGGAAAGCTCATGATGGAGAAATTCCCGCGCTTTCTTCGCGCCTGTCCCGTGTATTCGCTCAATGAAAACATATGCTTCCTCGACGGCGGCAGGGGTGCGCCCCATGCGGCGGACACGGTCGAAACGCTCGCCGCGCTTGGCGTGAAGCGCATAATAACGGTCGGAATGTTCGGTGCGTTTGGCGAAAATGTCGAAACGGGCGATATCATAGTTCCAGAGAGCGTGCTGATCGAGGAGGGCACGAGCCATCATTATTTCGATTCGCCCGAATATGCTTATCCCGATGAAGCACTCGCAAACAGGCTTGCGGAGCTTACCGGCGCCAAGCTTGCCCGGATCGTTTCGACCGATTCCGTTTACCGCCAAACCTTTTTCAAGGAGCGACTCTGGCGCGAGAAGGGCGCGGTCGGCGTTGATATGGAAACGAGCGCGGTATTCTCCGTTTCAAACTATCTCGGCATCAGCGCGGCTTCGGTGCTGATCGCTTCCGATAAGCACCCTATGGATGAAAATTCGGTAAAGAAATGGGAATGGAAGATGACGCGGGAAATGCGCTATGATTTCTTCGACAAAGCGGTCAAGGCCGCCCTCACGATCGCCGAAGCTGGCGAAAAGGAATAATGATGGAAACCGAAAACAAAAGGCGAAGAGCTGAAGGTATAGATAGATCGAGCGATAATAACGGAAAAAACGGGAAAAACGCGGCAAGATACATCCTGCTTGCCCTTTTTGCCGTTTATATCGCCGCGCTTGTTTTCCTGCTTCTCGCAAGAACGCCCTATGATGCTTCTGTATCATATCGAAGCCTGATAAAACCCGCCCCCTTTGAAACGATCCGCTCCCAGATTCGCTATGCGCGCTATTCGCATAACGGCAATCTCGTTCGCTACGGTGCTTCAAACCTTCTCGGAAATGCTTTTCTGTTTCTGCCGATGGGCATCTTCCTTCCGTGCATATTCAAAAAACTGCGCCGCATCTATAAAACCGTGCCGATTATAATGCTTGCCGTGGTGCTTGTGGAGCTACTTCAGCTCGCTACAAAGCGCGGATTTGCGGATATAGACGATCTTATCCTCAACACCGTCGGAGCGGCGGTCGGGTACTTCATTTTCCGGCTGATTCGCAATAGCAGCGCAACCGAATAACGAAACAAAGGAGCCTGTTTGCACAAAGCTCCTTTTCTATTTGAGTGCCGGTACGATTCGACAGATAAGCATTTTACAGCTTTTTACTGTAGAAAATGCTCGTTATTATTCCGACCGCCATTGAAAACAGCAGCACGCACAGCAGCGTAAGCGCCACGGTTTTGTTTAGCACGCTTGAAACGATCAGCGCGATCGTTATGCCCGCCACGCAGATGCCGAAGCCGAGAGTGCCTGACTTTAGGCGTATGGCATTGTTCCGTTCATCGGTAGAAGCGATATACGCCTTTTTAAGCGCAGCTTCGTTTTTCAGAACCGAAACGCCTCGTGCGATAAAGCCGATGCAGGCCGCCTGTATACCGATCAGCATATGTGAAAGGACATTGATGCCGAGCCCACTCTCGGTATTTTTTATAAAAATGCGCAGCATTATGCCGAGCAGCATTATTACGCAGTTGAATACCATTAATGCGATAATACTGTTTTTCAACTGCTTTCTGTATTTTTCCATTTTTACTCCTCCTTATCAATATCCGAAAAATCAAAAACATCCTCGATCGGCAGCTCGAAGAACCGCGCGATCTTGTATGCAAGGGGCAGGGAAGCGATGTATTTTCCAACCTCGATAGAGGTTATGGTTTGCCTTGTAACGCCGACCGCCTGCGCAAGCTCCTCCTGCGAGAGCTTGCGCTTTTTGCGAAGCTCCGGTATGTTTGTTTTCAAAAAGCTCACCTCCTGATGTAAAGCTTGCTTTGCACTTATAGTATAGCTTACTTTGCAAATATTGTCAAGCTTGCTTTGCAAATATATCAAACGATTATATAGCGAATTATATTTTGTACTGATGCGTGCTGCGCGGCGCATTGAGGTTGATTAAACCGTGAAAAAGTAGTATGATTATAATGAATTAATATTGTTCGGAGGAAACCATGAATCTTAACATCGGCACTAAGCTCGGCGGCTTTATCGTTGAGCGCATCCGCGAATCGAAGGAGCTCGGCGGCAGGCTCGTTGAAATGCGCCACGAGGGCTGCGGCGCGGAGCTTCTTTGGATGGACAATGGGGACAGCAACAAGCTTTTCTCCGTTGCCTTCAAAACTCTTCCCGAGGATCACACGGGCGTTTTTCATATCCTCGAGCATTCGGTGCTCTGCGGCTCCGAAAAGTATCCCGTTAAGGAGCCCTTCGTCGATCTTATGAAGAGCTCGATGAACACCTTCTTGAACGCCATGACTTTCCAGGATAAGACCATGTATCCTATCTCCAGCCGCAACGAGCGCGATTACCTCAACCTTACATCCGTCTATCTCGATGCGGTTTTCGCGCCGCTCAGCGTTCGCGATGAAAACGCTTTCCGTCAGGAGGGCTGGCATCTTGAAAAGGACGAGGGCGCGGAGCCCTATTTCAACGGCGTTGTTTATAACGAGATGAAGGGCGCGATGGCGGGGCTTGATGAGATACTCGAAGAGGGCATGAACTCGCTTCTTTTCCCCGACAACTGCTACGGCTTCAATTCCGGTGGCGATCCCGAGCATATTCCCGAGCTCACATACGGCATGTACTGCACAATGTATCATAAATACTACCATCCCTCGAACGCAAGGTTCTATCTTGACGGCTCCGTTCCGCTCGAGAAGACCATCGAGCTGATCGAGGAGTATATCGGAAACATCGAAAAGCAGGATGCCGTGCACGATATCCCGATGCAGAAGCCCGTTGTTTCCGAAAAAACGCTCTATTACGAGATCGCGCCGAACGAGGACGAGACGAATAAAACCGTTATCGGCTTCGGCAGGATCATCGGCACCTTCGAGCAAAAGCGCCGCCTGCTGATGAGCTCCATTTTGTGCAGCTATCTTGCGGGCACGAACGATTCGCCGCTCACCCGCGCCATCCTCGATGAGGGGCTCGGCGAGGACGTGAACCTCTACACCACCTACGACATTCAGCAGGCCAAGCTCGTTCTGACCGTTAAGAACACCGAGAAGGAAAAGCTTTCCGCAATCCGCGAAACGATCGAAAGGGTCATCGCCGAGCTTACGAAAAACGGTCTTGATAAGCAGATGCTCACGGCGCAGCTCAACCGCTTCGCGTTCAAACTCAAGAATATGTGGGAGCCGGCAGGCCTTGCCCGCTGCATTATGGCAGCAACGAGCTCGCTCTACGGCGGCGATCCTATGCTCTATATGGAAAACGATGCCGATATCGAGGCGATCAGAGCAAGCATAGAAACGGGCGAATTCGAGGCGCTGCTCAAGGAGCTGTACGACTTCGATAAGATGTGCACCCTCACCGTTCTGCCGAGTAAAACTCGCGGCGAGGAGCTCGCGAAGAAGGCGGCGGACTGGGCAAAGGAGATGTACGAATGGCTCGATGAAAGCTCCCTTGTTGAGCTCGATCGTAAGAACACCCGTCTGCACGCATGGCAGCAGGAGCCGGACAGCGAGGAGCACACTGCGATGCTGCCCGTTCTGCCGCTCTCCGAGGTCGGCAAGGAGCCCATGCTGATACCCACCGAGATCCGCGAGGAAAACGGCGTTAAGCTTATGGTACACCCGCTGAGAACGAACGGCATTACGCATATCACCCTCTATTTCAACGCATCCGATCTCGACTTCGACGATATCCCCAAGGCGAGCCTGCTTGCAAAGCTTCTCTCCAAGCTTCCCACTAAAAAGCACACGGCGCAGGAGCTCGATAAGCTCATCAAAACCTATATCGGAAGGCTTAAATTCTCCGTTATCTCGGCGAATTTAAACCCCAAAGCCAGCGTTTCCCATATCGCCGCAAGCTTCTCCGCTCTCGATGAAAACGCCGAGAAGGCGGCCGAGATAGTTGCGGAGATACTCCTTGAAACCGATTTTTCCGATGCGCAGCGCATCCGCGAAAACGTTATCCAGATCGACGAGGCTACCAAGCAGCGCGCCGTCATGGACGGCGACGATCTCGGCTTGAGCGCGGTAAGAGCGCAGTACACTTCGAGCGCCGCCTGTGAAGATCAGGCGGAGGGCATCGGCTTCCGTATGTTCATAAAGCAGCTCGCTTCCGATGCCGAAGCAAATTCCGCAGAGCTTGCCGAATGCTTCACGGCGATCTGCCGCCGTACCTTCTGCCGCGAAAGGCTGATGATCGGCGCAGCCGCGCAGAGCGAGTTCGGCGCTGAAAAGCTTATCAGACTGCTTCCCCACGGTGAAGCCGCACCCGAAAACGCGAATTATGAAACCAAGCTGCCCCAGCGCCTCGGCATTCGCATACCCGCGCAGGTCGCGTTTGCGGAGAAGGGCATTGATATCGAAAAGCTCACGGGAGATATGGTCGTTGCGGCAAATATAATCCGCCTCAGCTATCTTTGGACGAAGGTTCGCGTTCAGGGCGGCGCATACGGCTGCGGTCTTAAAACCAGTGAGAGCGGCCTCATCTGCCACTATTCCTATCGCGATCCCTCTCCCGCAAGGACGCTCGGCATCTACGACGAGGAATCCGCGTTCATCCGCGAATTCTGCGAGGGCGGGGAAGAAGTGGATAAGTTCATCATCGCTGCTATCGGAAGGACCGAGCCCCTTGTCGCTCCCGAGCAGATGGCGGCTATGGCCGATCTCGAGCTTATGAACGGCATCACTGCGGAGCATAAGCGCCAAAGGCGCGCCGAGATGCTCGCCGTGACCCGTGAAAGCCTCCTCAAGCTCTGCGACACCTTCGACCGCTGCGCCAAGGACGGCGCGGTGTGCGTCGTCGGAAACGAGGCCGCGCTTGCGGAGATCGAGGACTTGAACGTTATAGATATATAATGAATTCTGCAATTAACAACCAAATTATTAAGAGCAAAAGCGCCGTGCACCGCATGGCGCTTGCTGCGCTTGCTGCTGCGGCGCTGTGCATATTGGCGCCGCTTTCCGTTCCGATCGGTCCCGTGCCGATAACCATTTCCGTGCTCGTGGTCGCGCTCTTTCCATATCTTTTGGGAGCTAAGCTCTCCGTGCTCTCGGTTGCGCTGTATCTTCTGATCGGGGCGATCGGGCTGCCCGTTTTCTCGGGGTTCGAGGGCGGCGTTCAAAAGCTTTTGGGAGCAACGGGCGGCTACCTCGTCGGCTATATCCCGCTCGTGCTGATCGGCGGCGCATTTATAGAAAAAAGCAAAAAGCCGCTCGTCCAATTTCTCGGACTGCTGCTCGGGCTTATTTCCTGCTATGCGCTTGGCACGGCATGGCTATCCGCATATCTCAAGCTGAGCCTCGCTTCGGCGCTGTCCGTTGCGGTGCTGCCGTTTATACCCTTCGATCTTATCAAGCTTGCGCTTGCCGTGCTGATAGGGCGCACAGTGGGGGCGAGGCTTGCCAATCTAAAAGGTTGAGCTTAAATTCCCCTTACCATAAAGCTTTCATTATTATAACCACCTGCACCTTACCCTCGGGCAAGGTGCTTTTTTATGTGAAAACAACTAAAACAAGCCGGAAAGTATATATCAAATATTAAAAGCAATAATAAATACTAGGCAACAGCCGCTCATGACACAATTTTGCCATATATTTTAACCGATTAAATGCCAATTTAATGATTGTATTGCCTTGACATCCGCATGTTAGATAATTATAATAATAGTGTAGTTAAACATCGAATTGCGCCACTTTTGCGCTTTTCGTTATGTTTCAGGTAGCAAGCTTTTGCCTGCGTATGGATGGCCTCCGGAGGTTGGGTCATCTGTGCGCTTTTTGTGTAAACTGTGCGCAGGCAAGAGCGAAGGAAAAACATGTCAAAGCTGTATTATTGAAGGAGGCATACTAAATGAGATTTGCTATTAAAACCATCTCCAAGCGCAGCAGATCAGTCATTTCACTGCTGCTCGTTGCCATGTTCTTGCTTGGCACGTTCATTGCGCTGCCGAAAGTAGCTCTTGCAGATGAGGGCGCAATGATGAGCGGCTCGGTGTATTGGTACTACAACAGCAGCAATCAAACTCTCAGCATCCGCACCACGTCAAGCAATGCTGTCGGCATACTCGACACTTCAAAGGGCTTCGGAAACGGCGTTTGGCCTTGGACCGGCAAGAGCTGGATCTCTCAGGTTCAAACCGTCTACTTCTATAACCCGAGCAATTCCGATCATAGGCCGATAATCACGGCGGGCAATTACAGCCTCAAGAGCATGTTCGAGGG
>CADBGC010000063.1 GCA_902794055.1 uncultured Eubacteriales bacterium
GGCTATGTGCTGGATGCGGTTCTTTCCTTTACCTTGAACTTCGGAGACATCTATGCGGCTGATCAGCTCTTTGAGCAGCGGAGCTGTAAGCGTGTCCATATCCATAAAGCGGCGAACAGCTTTGATAAAGAAATCATTGTTCTTCTCGGCGGTTTGCAGCTTCTTGAGTTTGGCTTCAAGGCTTGAGATGCGCTCTTTGAGTTCAAGCCTTTCGGTTTGGTACTTCATGGACATATGATCGAACCATTCGTCCGTTACCTTGCCTATGGCATTGTCCTCATAGAGTTTCTCGTAAAGATTGCCGACCGTCTCCTGCCGCTGCTGCGCTTTGCGGAGTTCTTCTGAGAACACGGCTTGCTCGGCCTTGGCTTCCTTCTGCGTTTTCTTGGCAAGAAGCTCAGCGAAGGATTGTTCGTCCGCATTAAGGAAAGCCGACAGCCTTCTGAGTTCGAGCCTTACTACCTCGTAAAGCGCATCTTCACGGATATGATTCCGTTACCTACATACTGATATTCCACAATCACTTTTCCAAGGGGAAATGCTCCCATTGGCAGATAATCGCCTCTTTTATTTGGTTTATTTGCACCTTTAAGCGTAACTGTGCCTCCTATATAACCAGTAAGCTGCAAATCACCGGCGGCTTCACCGCCGAGGATGTCCGCAAGGATAAGGAAGGGCTGCAAACGATGCGCAACCTTGCAAGGAACATCGTTTTTATGGTGAACGCGATCGCGGATGCTAAGGAAAAGTACGGTCTGCCCGAGGTGGAAAGGGGCAGCTTTACGAGCTTTCCGGATGGAAAGTGAGGAGCGGGGTTTTAGTGAATAGTGATTGGTGAATAATGAATAGTTGAGGTGGAAATTCCTTCGGAATTTCTTTAGATTATTCTTTGAAAATGAAATGCCGCCCGAAAAGGCGGCATTTCCATATCGATCGCCAAAGGCGATTTCGCCCGCAAAGCGGATTTCATTTCCGTCATCCCATCCCCATCGCAATGCGCAGAACGATAAGGGCATCCATAAGATTCACAACGCCGTCGCCGTTCACATCCGCGATTTCAGGATCAGGCTGATCCTCATCAGAGTCTGCAACGCAGAAGCGCATCAAAAGCAACGCATCGGTCGCCGATACATTGCCATCACCGTCCATATCTCCGGGGAGTACGCTGCCGGAGAAGTGTGCGATTATGGTGGGGAAGTTTGTGGAGCCACCAACATAAGCTTCATTATCTTCATCCCAGCTGCCTTCCGAAATCAGAGCACCGTTTTCATCAAAAAAGCCTTCAAAAACTGCTCCGTTCGCGGGATAAGCATAGACGCCACTGATAAAAAAACCATAAAGGGGCTCATAACCATAACAGTATCCAATGTGCCCATTGCCTTCGGACATAATATAATCATACCGCAGTTTTGGATTGCTGCTAAAATCAAGCGCTACAAGCTTGTTTCCACGGCAATCCAACTCCAAGAGCGCATTGCAGCCAGTTACATCCAGCTCGGTTATGTTGTTATTGCAACAATACAGTTCCACAAGCGCGGTACAGTCCGTTGCATCAAGCTCTGTAAGCTTGTTGTTGAAGCATTCCAACTCCCTGAGCGCGGTACAGCCAGTTACGTCCAGTTCGGTTAGGTTGTTGTTGTAGCACAGCAAACTCTCAAGCGCGGTGCAACCCGATGCATCCAGCTCTGTTAGCTTGTTGGTGTGGCACCACAAACGATCAAGCGCAGTACAGCCCGTTACATCCAACGCAATTATGTTGCTGCTGTAGCAGTCCAGATGCTTAAGCGCGGTGCAGCCCGATGCGTTCAGCATGGTTATGTCGTTATTATTGTTGTAGCAGGTCAGATACCGAAGCGCGGTACAGCCCGATGCATCCAGCATGGTTAGATTGTTGCCGGAACAATACAATGTCCGGAGCGCGGTACACTCCGTTACATCAAGCTCGGTTAGGTTGTTGCCGGAACAATACAGTTCTTGAAGCGCGGTACAGTCCGTTACATCAAGCTCTGTAAGCTTGTTGTTGAAGCATTCCAACTTCATGAGCGCGGTACAGCCAGTTACGTCCAGTTCGGTTAGGTTGTTTCTGTCGCATTTCAGAGTTCTAAGCGCAATGCAGCCCGTTATGTCCAGATCGGTCATGTTGTTATATTTGCATTCCAAATAATAAAGTTCGGTGCAGCCCGTTACATCCAGCTCGGTAAGCTCATTGTTGCCGCAATTTAGAATCCTAAGTGCAGTGTAGCCAGTTACATCCAGCTCGGTTAGGTTGTTTTTGTGGCATTGCAGATTA
This sequence comes from uncultured Eubacteriales bacterium, assembly GCA_902794055.1. GTDB lineage: Bacteria > Bacillota > Clostridia > Christensenellales > CAG-138 > PeH17. The sequence continues at coordinate 2,291 of CADBGC010000063.1, forward strand.
TCAAGCGCGATGCAGTCCGTTACGTTCAACTCGGTTAAGTTGTTGTCTTCGCACGCCAATAACTTAAGCGCGGTGCAGCCCGATACATCGATGCTGCCGCAAAGGTTGGAAGAAATAACCTCTATGTCCGTCACTCTCATCTCGCCATTTACATATGTCCACTCAAAATGATTCCCGTACCATTCATCAAAACCCCAAGTTTCCGAATCGTTCGGATCATAGGTTTCACTCAGCTTTTCGCCGTTCTTAACACCTTCTTCATCCGTCTGCTCCAAAAACTCGACGCATTTGGTGTAGTCATGGGCGTTATAGCCTGCGGGAACCGTCCAACACGGCTCTATCTCCGCTTTCGCACTCGCCGCTTCAAAGCGCGGCAACGCAGAAGCTGGCACGATGGTCAGCGCCAACAGCAGCGCAAGGGTCGCCGCAAGCGCGGCTTTGATGTGTTTGTTCATATCGATTTCCTCCCGATGCTTAAGTGTATATACAGTATATACCCTGCCCTGATATTTTGTCAATACCATACATGCCGTTATTCCATGTTTTTATACCGTTCTTCACGCCATAGCGCCCAAAAGCGCCCCCTGTTGATCGGGAGCGCAGATATTATCACGGTTATTCTATTTCCATACTTAATATATTATTCGATATAATCCTTCAGTCTCTTGCTCCTGGAGGGGTGCTTGAGCTTTCTAAGCGCCTTGGCTTCGATCTGGCGGATGCGCTCGCGGGTGACGTTGAACTCCTTGCCAACGTCCTCAAGGGTGCGGTTTCTGCCGTCGATAAGACCGTAGCGGAGTCTCAAAACGCGCGCTTCACGCGGGGTGAGCGTGTTGAGCACCTCGGCGAGCTGCTTTTGGAGCATTGCGTGGGTTGCCATGCTGTCCGGCGCGGGAGCATCGTCGTCGGGGATAAAGTCGCCAAGGTGGCTGTCCTCCTCCTCGCCGATAGGCGTTTCGAGGGATACGGGCTCCTGCGCTATTTTGATTATCTCGCGCACTTTCTCCTCGCTGTAACCCATCTCCTCGGCGATCTCGTCGGGTCTGGGCTCTCTTCCGAGCTCCTGAAGAAGCTGACGGTTCACGCGAACGAGCTTGTTTATGGTTTCGACCATGTGAACGGGGATGCGGATAGTGCGCGCCTGATCCGCGATTGCGCGGGTGATCGCCTGACGAATCCACCAGGTTGCATAAGTTGAGAACTTATAGCCCTTCTGATAATCGAACTTATCCACCGCCTTGATAAGGCCGAGGTTGCCCTCCTGGATGAGGTCGAGGAACTGCATTCCCCTGCCTACGTAGCGCTTTGCAACTGAAACAACGAGGCGCAGGTTCGCTTCGGTGAGCTGCTGCTTGGCTTCCTCGTCGCCATCCGCCATGCGCTGGGCGATCTCCTTCTCCTCGGGTTCGGAAAGAAGGGGAACCTTGCCGATATCCTTGAGGTACATACGAACGGGATCGTCTATCGAGATGCCCTCGGAAGCCGCCATCTTCGCGGTTATCTCAACGGTTTCCTCCGCCGCGATCTCCACGGGATCGACCTCTTCAACAACGTCGATATTTGCATCCTCAAAGCGGTCGTAAACGGTTTCCATCTGCTCAACGTCCAGCTCGAGAAGATCGCTGCCGAGCGTGTCGATAACCTCCTTATAGGTCAGCTCGCCCTTGTCCTTGCCGCGCTCGATAAGCTCGTCCACCTTGTGCATCGGGTTGCGTCTTTCTTCGTTTGCCATATATGTACCTCCTTGGTATTTATCCTTGGTAATAAGTGTTTCGCTTCGCCTTCGCTCCGCGTTTCTCAGCTCATCTTGAGCCGCCTTATCTCTATCAAAAGCTCCGACTGCTCCCTTATAAGCTCGGTGCGTTTTTGCGGGTCGGTTTCGTTTTTTACGCGCTCGGAGAGCTGAAGAAGCCGCGCTTCGCCGTTTTCAAGCTCGAGTGCGCGGATGCACTCCCGAGCCATCTCAACGGGGTTTTCGATCTCATCCGCCTGCGCTGCCGCGCTTCCCGCCGCTTCCGAGGAGCGTTCCTCAAGCTCCGAAAGGATCAGCCTTATATCATCTTTTTCGTTTTTCTTATCGGCCTCTTTCAGCTTTTCCGTCAGCTCCGCAAGCCCCGAATCGGTGAAAAGCGCCTTTGAGTAGCTCGAAAGCTGAATTATCTTCGCGCGCGCTTCCTTTGATGCGAGCATGCATGCGGCGAGCAGAATCTCGGTTTTCTGCCGCTTATCGAAATCGCGCTGCCGCTTATATCCGCTTGAAACGAGCCGCTGCGGTTCGTTTTCCGTTTCGGAAGCCGCCGCAACGCCGCATTGCTCGCGGATAACGTCCATCCCGATGCCGCTTCGCTCCGAAACCACTTTAACGTAGCGGTCGCGCTCCACGGGATCGAGCCTTGAAAGCAGCGCGCAGGCTCTTTCGGCATATTTCTGCCTGCCGTCCGCTGTGGAAAGCCCCGTTTCGCCCTCGATATAGTTCAGCTTGAACTGCACCGCGGTTATCGTTGAATCCTTTAGGGCGAAAAATGCTTCCCTGCCGTATTTTCTGATGAATTCATCGGGATCGAGGCCGCTTGGGATAACCATTACGCGCGGCTCGACCGAGCTTTCCGAGAGCACGTCCACGCCGCGAAGCATCGCCTTCTGCCCCGCCGCATCGCCGTCGTAGGCATAGACGGCGCGCTTGGCGTATCTGCCGATAAGCTTCGCCTGATCGCTTGTCAGCGCTGTTCCGAGCGACGCCACGGCGTTATCCACCCCATGCTGATGAAGGCTGATAACGTCCATATAGCCCTCGCACATGATGAGCTCATCGAGCTTTTTGCCCTTCATCATGTTTATGGCATAGACGTTATGCCTTTTATTATAGATAAGCGTGTCGCCCGTGTTCATGTACTTGGGCTCGCCGTCCCTATCGAGCGTTCTTCCGCCGAACGCAAGCACCCTGCCCCGCTCGTTTATAACGGGAAACATCAGCCTGTCGCGGAAAAAATCGAAGGTTTTATTCTCATCCTGCCTGCCCTTTACGCAGAGGCCGGCTTTTATAAGCTCGTCCCTCGTGTAGCCAAGGGAGCTTAGATGCACGAAAAGCGCATCCCAATCCGCGGGCGAATATCCGAGGCCGAAGCGAACGGCGGTCTTGCCGTCTATCCCGCGGTTTAACAGGTAGCTTCTCGCCTTTGCGCCCTGCTCGCCGAGCAGCATATCGCAGTAGAACTTTGCGGCGGCTTTGTTTGCATCGTACAGCCTGTCGCGAAGCGCCTTCTCGGCGCGAAGCTTTTCGTCGTTTATCTCGTTTGGCATATCCATGCCCGCGCGCTGAGCAAGAAAGCGCACCGCATCGGAATACGGCAGGTTCTCCGCCTGCATTATGAATTGGATAACGCTGCCGCCCGCCTTGCAGCTGAAGCAATGGAAAAGCTGCTTATCGGGCGAGACCGAAAACGAGGCCGCGCGCTCGGGATGGAAAGGGCAAAGCCCCCACATCCTGCCGCCCTTGGGCGAAAGGCGAGTGTATTCCGAAATGACGGAAACGATCTCATTTTTATTCATAAGATCGTTCATCCAATGCTCCGGAAATGCCATGCTTCTCACCACGCTTCTTAGGGAAAAATAGGAGCGGAAACCGCGCGGCGGAGCAGGCCGAACGCGCAAATTTCGCTCGCTACTACTATAATACTGCATTAAACCGAAAATCCCTGCATTGTTCGGATTTTTTTTGCGATTTTTTGCATATATATTATCATTCCGCCCGCTAAAGCACGTTTCCGAGCGAAACGGTGTTGTTTTCCCGCAATAGATGGAGCAAAACGCGAAGCGCCGCAAGCTGCTCGATATAGTCGTCCCTTTCCCCGCTTTCGCCGAGCGCGGCAAGCTCGCCCGAGCAGCGCAGAAGATCGATCAGATCCCTGTGTCCTGTGCAGATCATAAGCGCGCGTTCATGCGATTTGAGTATCGAATCTATCTCCTTCCCCGCCCGCGCTGCCTTTTCGAGATCGCCTGAGTCCGCCGCGCTCATCGCCTCGTCTATCAGCGGGCAGAGCTCGGCTTCGAGCTTGATAACACTTCGTTTTGAAAAGGCGAAGATCGCCGCAAGCAGAGCTATGGACAGAAAAAGTGCGGCCGCGCTCGCCCTGCTGCGCGCTCGAAGCAGCTTTTCCGTTTGCGAGCCCGAGTTTTTCTTCGTTTTCTCAGTCATTCCATACTACCTCTTTGCATTCTTAATACCGCCCGCGCGAACTATTCTCGCTCCCCCGCCCCGCTCTATCTTATCACGCTTGGTTTGGATAAAGAGCGTTCCGCTTTGATCCATCATCGCAAAAAGGCAGTCCTTTACGCCCGAAATGCCCTTTTCCTTCAGCAGCTTCTCAAGCTTTTCGCTCTCGATCCCCGCATCCGTTAGCGCTTTTTCATCTATGCGCCCGTCCGCGATCAGCATGATATCCGGCCTTGCGCTGCCCGCCTGCAGCTTCAGATCCCCGTTCGTCGGCTGCTGATGCTCGGCTTTGAGCAGCACGCTCAGGCTGCCGTTGGTTTCAAGTATCGCGTACTCGACCTCGGCGAGCGAAAACACGTCCTTCAAGCGAAGCTGCTCCGTCAGATCAGAAAGGCTGTAGTTTGCGCTGCGCATAACGTCCTCGCGCACAATGCCGTTTTCTATCACCATCAAGGGGCTGCCGCAAACGAGTCTGCGAATCCGCTCGCTTTTCAGCGAGGCATGGGCAACGAGCCTTTGAACTATGAAAAGCCCGATTATCGGCACGAGTCCATAGAAGAGCGGCACGGCGGGCTCGCTCATCGGTATCGATGCAAGGTTTGCGATAAGAAGCGTTACCGCAAGATCGAAGGGCTGCATCTCGTTTATCTGCCGCTTGCCCATCAGCCGCAGCACCGCGAACATAAGCGTGTAAACTATCAAGGTTCTTATAAAAAGAGTGGACATGCGCTTGCTCCGTTTCCTGTTTTTGACCTTATGATAATTCTTTACCGTTTCAAATAAAAAATGCGAAAATAGAAAAAGCGCCGGGGGCGTATCCGCATAAGGATGCTTACAGCCTTCGGCGCGTCGTTGAATTATCTGTTTTATCAGTTATCGAGCTCGGAGCGTTTATCGCGAGTCATCAGCCACATCACGGCCTGCTTGGGATCCATTCCGTTGAAAACGACGTCGTTCACGCGCTCGGTTATCGGCATCTCCACGCCGTATTCCTCCTTGAGCTGCATCGCGGCGGGAAGCGCGTTTATGCCCTCCACCACCATGCCGACCTCCTTTATGGCCTCTTCCGCTGAAAGCCCCTGCCCGAGCAGCTTGCCGCAGCGGTTGTTGCGGCTGTGCTCGCTGGTGGCAGTCACGATCAGATCGCCCATTCCAGCCAGGCCGGAAAAGGTAGATTCGTCGCAGCCCATGCGAACGCCGAGGCGCTTTATCTCCGCAAGTCCGCGCGTTATCAGCGCAGCTCGCGTGTTGTCGCCAAAGCCGAGACCCGAGGAAACGCCGCAGGCGAGCGCCATGATATTTTTGAGTGCGCCGCAGAGCTCCACACCCTCCACGTCGAAATGGGTATACACCCTCATACAATCGTTTGTGAAAGCATCCTGCGCCTTTTCCGCCGCCGCCATATCTGAGCTTGCCGCAACTATCGTTGTGGGCAGATCCCTCGAAACCTCCTCGGCATGGGATGGACCCGAGAGCGCAACGATGCTGTTTTCAAGCTTGCCGTGCTTGGAAAGCTCGTCGTGGATAACCTGAGTCATCGTCAGATGGCTGTTTGGCTCGATGCCCTTTGCAACGTCCACAAGTATCTGATCGCCCGTGATGAACGGCGCTGCCGCCGCCACTGTGGAGCGAATATAGACCGAGGGCGTGGAAAACACTATGAGCTCCGCATTTTTGCATGCTTCATCTATATTTTTTGTGAACACTATCGCCTTTGGCAGCTCAACGCCGGGCAGATTGACGTGCTCCCTCTTCGAGTTCAGCATATCTATCTCCTCGCTCAAAGCCGACCAGGCATAGACCTCGTGTTCGTTATTTGCAAGCATTCGCGCGAGCGCGGTTCCCCATGTGCCCGTGCCGAGAATCGCTATTTTCAAAGCTAACCTCCATGCGCATATTGTGGCTGCGCTTTTTCAAAACAACGGTATGCGCAGCCTCGCACAAATACATTATACCACTTTTTTCCGCTTCGCTCAACGGCGAAAACGGTCAAATGGCAAAATGATCTCCGAAAGACGGCGCTTGCACCGTTGGGCTCAAACGGAAGCAAAAAGGAGAGCGCGTTTTCACGCGCCCTCCCGTTCGGCATACGCCGAAAGATCAAATCGGATTATTTGTTGTAGAGTCCCCTCTTGGTGTAGTGGGTATGGAGCAGCTCATGGGACTTGTGGCCGTTGGGCTCGCCAAGGTACTCATAGAGTTCCTTCATAACGGGGTTCTCATGGGACTTACGGAGAGTCATAGCATCGTCCTCGCCATAGAGACCCGCAGCGCGAACTGCGCGAAGGTCCATATTGTTGCGGACGTAGCCGGGCTGATGGGGCTGACCGCCGCCGTTGACACAGCCGCCGGGGCAGGCCATGACCTCGATGAAGTGGTAATCCCTCTCGCCGTTCTTGACCATGTCAAGGAGCTTGGCAGCATTGGAAAGGCCGCTGGTAACTGCTACGCGCACCTTGGTGCCCGCAACGTCGTACTCGGCTTCCTTGATGTCCTTAAGGCCGCGAACCTCGTGGAACTCGAGCTTCTCAAGGGGCTTCTTGGTAACGACTTCAACGACGGTACGAAGCGCAGCTTCCATAACGCCGCCGGTTGCGCCGAAGATGTGGCCAGCGCCGGATGCGATGCCGAATACGGGATCGGCGGTCTCATCGGGCAGCTCGGTGAACTTGATGCCCGCGCGCTTGATCATGGAAGCGAGCTCGCGGGTGGTCAGCGACACGTCGATGTCCCTGAGGCCGTCCTTGTTCTGCATCTCCTCGCGGGAAAGCTCGAACTTCTTCGCGGTGCAGGGCATGATGGATACGGTTACGATATCCTTGGGATCGATGCCCGCCTTCTCGGCGTAGTAGCTCTTGACCATCGCGCCAAACATACCCTGGGGCGATTTGCAGGAGGAGAGGTTCTCTGTGAACTCGGGATAGTAGTGCTCGCAGAACTTGATCCAGCCGGGCGAGCAGGAGGTGATCATGGGCAGCTTGCCGCCATTCTGGAGCCTGCCGAGGAACTCGGTGCCTTCCTCCATGATGGTGAGGTCAGCCGCGGTGTCAACGTCGAACACCTTGTCGAAGCCGAGCCTTCTGAGAGCCGCAAGCATCTTGCCCTCGACGTTGGTGCCGATGGGCATGCCGAAGCATTCGCCGAGCTGAACGCGAACGGAGGGAGCGGGGCCAACGACCACGTGCTTGGTGGGATCGTTGAGCGCAGCCCATACCTTCGCAGTGTCATCCCTTTCGGTGAGAGCGCCGGTGGGGCAAACAGCGATGCACTGACTGCAGTTTACGCAGCTGGTCTCCGCAAGACCCATTTCAAACGCGCTTGCGATGTGGGTCTTGAAGCCGCGCGCATTGGGACCGATAACGGAAGCATGCTGGTTGAACTTACATACGGCAACGCAGCGGCGGCAGAGGATGCACTTGCTGTTGTCGCGGATAAGATGGATCGCGGAATCATCGATATCGGGCTCAAGCTCGCCGCCGAACTGATACTTATGGTTCTCGCACTCATATTCCTGAGCAAGGGTCTGCAGCTCGCAGTTGGTGCTGCGGGAGCAGCCAAGGCAGTCCATCCTGTGGTTGGAGAGCAGAAGCTCGAGGGTCTTTTTACGGGAATCGCGGATAGCGGCGGTGTTGGTCTGAACCTCCATGCCCTCCGCAACGGTCTGAAGGCAGGCAACTGGGTTGCTCCTTGCGCCCTTGACCTCAACAACGCAGAGACGGCAGGCGCCGATCGCGTTGACATCCTTGAGGTAGCAAAGGGTGGGAATGCGGATACCGGCCTGTTCGGCAGCCTGCAGAATGGTATAGTTCGCAGGAACCTGAACGTCCATGCCGTTTATCTTCATGTTGATCATATCCATATCGGTTCTCCTTACTTCTTGATGATGGCGTTGAACTTACAGGTCTCGATGCAGGCGCCGCACTTGATGCACTTTGCAGTGTCGATGGTGTGGGGCTCCTTCACGGTTCCGGAGATGGCGCCTACGGGGCACTTACGCGCGCAGGCGGTGCAGCCGCGGCAGTTCTCGGGAACGATGTAGTAGTTCATAAGTTTCTTACATACGCCTGCGGGGCAGCGCTTTTCAACAACGTGTGCCTCATACTCATCGCGGAAATACTTGAGGGTGGAGAGCACGGGGTTGGGCGCGGTCTGGCCGAGTGCGCAGAGGGAATTGCCCTTGATGTAGTTGCAGAGCTCTTCGCCTCGATGGTGCCGTTGCCCTCGGTGATCTTGTTGAGCAGCTCAAGCAGCCTCCTGGTGCCGATACGGCAGGGGGTGCACTTGCCGCAGCTCTCGTCAACGGTGAAGTCGAGGAAGAAGCGGGCGAAGTCTACCATACAGGTGGAGTCGTCGGTAACGATCATACCGCCGGAACCCATCATAGCGCCGATGCGGGTAAGGTTTGCATAATCGATCGGGGTGTCGAGCATGGAAGCGGGGATACAGCCGCCGGAAGGACCGCCGGTCTGAACCGCCTTGAATTGCCTGCCGTTCGGGATGCCGCCGCCGATATCATAGATGATGTGGCGAAGGGTGGTGCCGAGCGGGATCTCAACAAGGCCGGTGTTGTTGATAGCGCCGCCAAGAGCGAATACCTTGGTGCCCTTGCTGTCCTCGGTGCCCATGGAAGCGAACCAATCGGCGCCCTTGAGGAAGATCTGGGGAATATTCGCGAGAGTCTCAACATTGTTGATGATGGTGGGCTTACCGAACAGACCCTTGTTTGCGGGGAACGGGGGCTTGTTGCGCGGCTCGCCGCGGTTGCCCTCGATGCTGGTGAGCAGAGCGGTCTCCTCGCCGCAGACGAACGCGCCCGCGCCGAGACGGATCTCGCAGTCGAAGCTGAAGTCGGTGCCGAAGATCTTTTCGCCGAGCAGGCCGTATTCACGAGCCTGATCGATAGCGATCTGCAGACGGCTTACCGCGATGGGATACTCTGCGCGAACGTAGATGTAGCCCTTGCTTGCGCCGATCGCATAGCCCGCGATGGCCATAGCTTCAAGAACCGCATGGGGGTCGCCCTCGAGGATGGACCTGTCCATGAATGCGCCGGGGTCGCCCTCGTCCGCATTGCATACGACGTATTTCTGATCGGCTTCATTCGCCGCCGCAAACTGCCACTTCATGCCGGTGGGGAAGCCCGCACCGCCGCGGCCGCGCAGACCGGAAGCCTTCATAACGTCGATAACCTGAGCGGGAGTCATCTCGGTAAGAACCTTGCCGAGCGCCTGATAGCCGTCCATCGCGATGTACTCTTCGATGTTTTCGGGATCGATAACGCCGCAGTTGCGAAGTGCAACGCGAAGCTGGGTCTTGTAGAAGTTGGTCTCGCCAAGAGCGGGAACCTGGCTCATATCGAGCTCTTCATTCTCCTTATAGACAAGGCGCTCCACGATGCGGCCCTTGAGCAGATGCTCTTCCGCGATATCGGTAACGTCCTCGATCTTAACGCGGCTGTAGAAGGTGCCTTCGGGATAAACGATCATAACGGGACCGAGTGCGCACAGACCGAAGCAGCCGGTGCGAACGATCTTGATCTCTTCGGCAAGGCCGAGCCTGTTGAGTTCCTGCTGCAGCTTGTCGCCGATGGCAACGCTGCCGCCGCTGGTGCAGCCGGTACCGCCGCAAATCAAAACATGTGAGCGAATCATAAAATACTCTCCTTAATTATTTCTCAGCAGCGCCGATGGTGTACTCGGCGATGGGCTTGCCGCCCTTAAGGTGCTTTTCAACGATCTCCTTCGCCATTTCGGGAGTGACCTTGACGTAGGTAACGCGCTCGTTTTCGCCCTCGAAAACTTCAACGATGGGCTCAAAGCGGCACATGCCGATGCAGCCGGTCTGGCTGACGGTTACCTTATCGCTGAGGTTCTGGTTTGCAACCTCCTCAACAAAGGCGTTGAGAACGGGCCTTGCGCCGGCGGCGATACCGCAGGTCGCCATGCCTACAGCCACACGGGTGGATGCCTGACCTTCGCGGAGAATGACCTTATTCTGCATTCTCTCACGGATCTTTGCGAGTTCTTCCAATGATTTCATACGGATCGTTTTCCTTTCGGTTTATTGAATTTTGAATTTTTATTTTTAAATTTTGATATTCTTAAAGCAGCAGCCGAAAATTATTGAGCATACTGTTCTTCAAGCATCTGCTTCACCCAAACGAGCACCATCGGATCGGAAAGAGGCACGTCGTCGCCGAGGATGATCCGCATTTCGCGCGTATCGAGCGCGATCAGCTTCTCGCTGCCGTTTTCCGCGATCCTGTGCTTGAACACGTAGTCAACCTCGGGAAAGCCCTGCAGCAGCGTGGTGATCGTGGATACGATGTCGCCTATCGGGGTGAAATCGAGATGATCCTTTCGGAAAAAGGCCTTGATCTCGGTT
>CADBGC010000064.1 GCA_902794055.1 uncultured Eubacteriales bacterium
TATCGTCCTCCTCGAACTCAAGCGTTTTGGGAAGGGTTTTGAGCATCTTAAGTATGCGGTCGAGCAGGGGCTCAAAACCCTGCACCGTTGCCGCAGAAACCGGGAAGATCTCGGCATCGGGGTTGGTTTCGGCAAGCTCCTGTTTAAGAAGCTCGAGCCAGTCCTCCGCGCCCGTTATATCCATTTTGTTTGCCGCGATAAGTTCGGGAAGCTCGGCAAGCTTTTCGCTGTACGCCGTAAGCTCCTGCCTGATCTGCCTATAATCGGCGATCGGGTCGCGCCCCTCGCAGCCCGAGATATCCAGAACGTGAACGAGCATCCTCGTGCGCTCGATATGGCGAAGGAAGTCGTGCCCAAGCCCCGCGCCCTCGCTCGCACCCTCGATAAGACCGGGGATATCCGCGAGCACGAAGGTTTCGTCGTAGCGCTTGACAACGCCGAGGTTCGGGGTCAGCGTTGTGAAATGATAGTTTGCTATCTTGGGCTTGGCGCTGGTCACGACCGAGAGTATGGTGGATTTTCCGACGTTCGGAAGACCGACAAGGCCCACGTCCGCAATCGTCATGAGCTCGAGTTCGACCTCGTATTCCTTGGTTTTCTGCCCGTTTTGAGCGTAGCGCGGGGTCTGCCTTGTGGGCGTTGCAAACCTTGCGTTGCCCTTGCCTCCCCTGCCGCCGCGAAGCACGGTGCGGGTGCGCCCCGGCTTATTCATATCGGCGATTATCTTGCCCGATTCGAGATCGCGAACGCGCGTTCCGACGGGAACTCTTATTATAAGATCCTCGCCGCTCTTGCCGCTCTGCATCTTCGCTCTGCCGTTTTCGCCGTTCTTGGCTCGGAAAAAGCGTGCAAACTTAAAGTCGAGCAGAGTGCTCATATTTTCATCGGCCTCGAAGATAACGCTGCCGCCCTTGCCGCCGTCGCCGCCGTCGGGGCCGCCGTGGGAAACGTATTTTTCGCGATGAAAGCTAACAGCGCCGTCGCCGCCGTTGCCCGATTTTATGACTATTCTTGCTTTATCTACAAACTGCATTAGTTTAACTCCTTATAATATCTGCAAAGTGCATTGAGAGTGCACTCCGCACATTTCGGTTTTTGCGACGAGCAGACCCTTCTTCCGTGGAAGATAAGCCAATGGTGCGCTATCGACCACTTATCCTCAGGTATGCGCTCCATTAGCTGAGCCTCGGTTTTTTCGACAGTTTTCGCGTTTGCAAGCCCGATGCGGTTGCTGACTCTGAAAACGTGCGTGTCCACGGCTATCGCGGGAACGTTGAAGGCATTTGAAAGCACAACACTCGCTGTTTTTCTTCCAACCCCCGCAAGTGATTCAAGCCCCTCGCGATCCCCCGGCACCTCGCCGCCGAATTTTTCCACGATATCGCGGCAGGCGGAGAGGATATGCTTTGCTTTCATATTGAAGAAGCCGCAGGGCTTGATGTATTTTCCGAGCTCCTCCTCGGTGAGCTTCGACATTGCCTCAGCCGTTGGATAATCGCGAAAAAGCGCGGGAGTGCATTTATTCACCTGCTTGTCCGTGCATTGGGCGGAAAGAATGGTGGCGATCAGAAGCTCGAAAGGGTTCGTGAAATCAAGCTCCGGCTTTGCATCCGGATGCGCCTTATTGAGCTCATCGAGCACCTTATTCACCCATTCTTTATCGGGTATTTCAATCGGTTTTTCCATGCGTGCATCCTCCCACACATATAATGTAACATAAAATAAAGGATTTGTCCATTAAAAATTCATCGCATATTCATCATTTTCAGGATTTGGGCGATATCCGCGCCGCCCTTGCCCATGTTTTGGAGCATCGGAAGAAGCTTTATCATCTGCATAAGCTGCATCATTTGGTTAATATTTCCGCTGTTGCTGCCGCCTAATCCACCCGCGCCGTTCATCATCTGCATCATTTTTATCATATTCGGATCGAAGCCCATGCTCGGGTTCCGCTGCGTTCCGCCCATGCCGTTCGTATTAAAGCCGCCGTCTTGATAAGAAAAGCCGCTGCCGGAAAACGCGGCGCTCTGCTCGGAAGTGCTTCCCTGCTTTTGCGCATTTGAGCGAATGGGGTTCTCCATACCGAATCGCTCGGCAAGGTTTTTCAGCTCGTACGGCGCAGCAAAGGGCTGCATCGCCGAAAGAAACGCCTTAAGTCCATCCGCGCCCTGCTCCTCGCGTATGCGCCGCGCAAGCAGAAGCAGGGGCGAGCGTTCCTCATTTTCCGCCTCTTTGGGCACGGTCTGCATCGGCCGCGCACTGTTTTTGATGCTTCCCCCGCTCTGCGCTGTTCGCCTCGCATTTCCCCTGTTTCCTGCATTTTGAGAAGGATTCGCCATGGCCCGCACCGTCCTTTCCGTTTTCGTTTCCATAGCCATATTATTCACCGCGGGGAGAAATCGTGCATATAGTATTGTGAACAAAGAATTCGGAGGCGCAATATGGCAAGGAACCTTAAAGCATACAGAAAAAACGATCGAAGCGAAAAGGGCGAGGATCAAATTCACAACGAAGCGCAGACGGGCTCGCCGCAGCTCAGCGGCGAGGATATGGCGAATATCGAAAGCATGATGAACGCCTACGGCGGCAAAAGCGAAGCGGAGCTGATGGATGAACTCAAGCGCATGACCGAGCGGCAGAAGAAGGCGGGCTCATTCGATGCGGCGGGGATGCGAAAAACCGCCTCAAGCATCATGCCGATGCTCACAAGCGAGCAGCAGCAAAAGCTGATCGGGATAATGAATATGCTCGGTAAATGATCCTGTTTAAATGCCGCAAGCGCCGCTGCTGCGGCGCTTGCTGGAATGAGCTTTTCTTTATAAGCGCGACTGTTCTCAATCGCCGTAGTTCTCTCTGAAATAATAATCCCAATACCAGCTCGGCCAGTGCTCATCATTTTGACTGTCGCTTGCACCCGCCGGGTTGTATATTTTGAACAGCCAGTTTCCCTCGCCGTCCTTTATGCCGGCATATACACCGTTTCCTGAGACGATCTGCCTGTCATTGATCTGCAGCGCGAAATAGTTTCTCGTGAATTTCTCCGGATCCACATGCAGTTCGCCCTCATCCGGCTCGGGTATCGGGTTCAGATCCTTATCGTAAAAACTCCCGTGCTCATCCTTAAGAAAGCGCGCCGTGTAGATCGAACCGAAATAGAGCTCCTCGTCCACGATGAAGCCGCCCGTTGAATACGGTCGAACCTTTCTCATCACAAGCTCGCCATCAAGCGTATAAAGATCTGTTTCACTATAGACCGTATATCCGTTGGAATCCTCATACCGCTCGCTTTCGTCAAGATAACGCTCACCGATTATGTATTTCCCGCCGAAAACGCCGCGCACTCTATTAAAGGCGGAAAGATCGATCTCTCCTATACGGTTTCCCTCTTCATCGAGCATAAGGCATTCGCGATAAGCCAGAGTCTGGCCCTCCTCGCCGTAATTGTCCATTGTCGCTTCGTAAACAAGGTAGACGCCGTCCACGTGCAGTATTCCGCCCGCCCAGCCGATCTTGAAAGCCCTTTGAGTGCGCGTGTTTCCTTCGCCATCGACAAAATCGAATTCGGGAGCGTTATCCATCAGAATGGTCTTTTCAAGCCGATCATCCTTTATGTCCGTTATGAACCAGGATAAAACCCGTTCACCGTTCTCATTCAAGTATATGCCATGCGATATTGTTATCGCCATATTGTCAAAGAAACGGTACGGCGGCATCCACTCGCCGCGCTCGATGCTGTAGCCGTAGGGCATGCCGTGCTCTGTGTAGAAAGCAGGATGCTGACTCCAATTGGGTTCTTCGTATTCCGCTGCATTGATCACCGTCACAAGCTCGCCGAATCGGTCGAAAACGTACTTAAGATCGCTCTCGCCTTCGAGAACGAAATATGCAGCCGGCTCGTCGAACAGCGGGCCGTCGATGAGCTTGCCCATCCTTCCCGGAGTCGGAAAAACGAGCGGCGCGGTGGGCTCCGCAGTTGGGGCTTCCGTCGGCGCTGCGGTAGGCTCCGCAGTCGGAGCTTCGGACGGAATCGCCGTAGGCTCCTCTGTCGTGGCTGCGGTCGGCAGCTCGGTCGGCTTTTCCGTTGGAGCGGCGGTGATCTGCGCCGTGGGAGCGGGCGTGTTTTGAGGCTTTACATTTGGCACGCAGGCGGATGAAACAAGAAGTGCAAGCGCCAAAGCAAAAATCAGGCTTTTTTTCATATTGTTCATTTTCCTTTCGTATTGTATTAAGCTTTCGCTCACCACTCATCATCCGGTTCGGTTTCGGGCTGCGAATCGCTCGCGAGCCTCGGGTTATAGATCTTGAAGACCCAACTGCCCTCTTCATCCTTTACGCCGGCGTAAACGCCCTGCTGATCCACGGTATAGCCGCAGCGATAGTATCTGCCGAAGATCGAGTCGTTTTCGCTCGTGGTTATATCGAAGATATGCAGATCGGTGCCGTCGGGCACGGTATAGAGCAGGTTGAGATCGCCGTCGAACACCTCACCCTGCCTGTTTATAAAGCAATTCGCGTAGATGAGCAATCTGCCTAAGCCGTCCCAATAGCTGAACCTATCCTGCGGATCCAGCCAGCAATCGCGCATAACGCATTCGCCGGAAAGCGAATAGAGATCGTATTTTCTATACCACGGCCAATCGCTGTCAAGCTCCAGCGGGTGGGCTTCGTCATCGGCTTTTATAAGAAGGTAACGGTCTGCGAACACGCCCTCGATCATATCGATGCCGCCGAAGGGCGCGGGGTCGAAATCGCCGATGACTTCACCGTTTTCATCGAGCATTATCGCTTCGGTGTACGAGACCTGTTCCCCGTTTTCCTCAACATCCCTGTCGGCTATCAAAATCAGCTTATCTTCCACGGGGAGTATGCTGGCGCCGAACCCAAACCCCATGGGCTTGTCGAATTCGATGCGCCTTTCAAGCTTTTTATCCCAAAATGCAGTTAAAACGAAGCCGTAGTACTCGGCATACTCGGAGTATTCGTCCTCTTCCTCCCATATCTTCCTATACTCAAAGAGCCTGTTCGCAAATCTGATGATGTTTTCCGGCATCATCTCTCCGCGCTTTATGCAGTAGCCGTAGGGAACGCCGTATTCGCCGTATATCCCCGCAGAATCTGACCAGCAGTTAAAATCATCGGAAGGGGCGGTAAATGTCGCCTTCAGCTCGCCGAATCGATCGTAAACATAGTGGATATCACTCTCGCCGTCCAGCACGAAATACGCCATGCCCTCGGGCAGCACGGCTTCGCCGTTCACAAGGTTGCCGAGCCTGCTCGGGGTCGGGAACGCGATGGGCTCCTCAGTCGGCGTTACTGTCGGCTCGGCGGTGTGCGCCTCGGTCGGTTCTGCCGTTGGCGATTCTGTCGGTTCTTCGGTCGGCGCTGCCGTGGGTGCGGCGGTCGGGCCGTCCGTCGGGTTTTCCGTCGGTGCGGCGGTAACTTCCGCCGTGGGAGCGGGCGTATCTTGCGGCTTTACGCTTGGAACGCAGGCCGAAGCAAAAAGCAGCAGCGCGGCGCATGAAGCGATTATTGGGGTCTTTTTCATTTCCATGATCTCCCTTAGATAAAAGAATTACAGTTTCCTTTGATTACCATCGGTCTTCCCTTTGCGAATCGCTCGCAAAATTGGGGTTATAGATGCGGAAAAGCCAGTTTCCCTCATCGTCCTTTATGCCTACATAAACGCCGCTTTCCACAAAAACTCTGTTTTCCAACTCCAACGGACGGTACAGGCTCGAATACTCGCCCTTTTTCGCATCCGCGGGCAGCTCCTCTATGCTCTCAAGCGCGCTGTTAAATACGCCGCCTTCCCTATCCTTGAGGTAGGATGCGCAGATCATCCAGCCCGCGCCGATCTCCTCGTCCGCCGCAAAGCCGTCCGACACGATGGGTTCTACATTGTCCATCACGAGCTCGCCCGAGAGGGTGTAGAGGCTTTTCGCGGTTTGAACGTAATTCGACCCGTCAAAGTACCATTCCTCCTCCGGAAGCATCCTTTCGCCGATTATGTATTTGCCGCCGAAAACTCCGCGCACCGTGCCGAAGGGAGCGGTGTCCACCTCGCCGAGCCTCGCGCCGTTTTCATAGAACAGCACGGCTTTGGCAGGTCCTGGGCGGTGCATATACCAATCGGAATCGCTTACGAATTCATAGTATCTCTCGATCACCAGATACTTTCCGTCTATATGAAGTATCCCTCCCGCTTCACCGATGCGGAAACCCCTCGCCTTTACAAACTCATAGCTGCCCGTGTCGTAATTAAAGCTTTCCAGCTCGATATCCTCCGCTCCGTTCATCAAAGGATGCTCCTCAAGCAGCCCCGTCCTAATGTCCGATATAACGAAGCCTCGCCACTCCTCGCCGTTTTCCAAAACGCAGTATCCGTCGGATCTTGCAATAAGCGCAAGATCGCCGAACAAGCGGTAATCCGGCAGTTTTTCCCCGCGCTCGATGCTGTAGCCCCAGGGCGCACCGTGCTCGCCGAAGAATCCCCCGCTATCCAGCCAGTGATCCTCGTAATCGGTAATGTTGAAGCTTGAAACAAGCTCGCCGAAGCGGTCGTAAACATACTTGAGATCGCTTTCCCCGTTCAAAACAAAATACATCCCCGGCTCGGGAAACAGCTCGCCGCCGATAAGATTTCCAAGCTGCACCGCACCGGGAAAGCTCGGCATCTCGCCCGCATCCGGAGGCGCGGTGGGTCTGTCTGTCGGCTTCGGAGTGGGTTCTTCGGCGGGAACTGCCGTGGGCGCTTCGGTCGGTACTGCCGTCGGGGCTGCCGTCGGGTTTTCCGTCGGGGCGGCGGTGGCCTGCGCCGTGGGTTCGGGCGTATCTTGCTGTTTATCGGTTGGAGCGCAGGCGCAGGAAAGAAGCATTGCCAAGCTAAGCATGAGCGCGGCGGTGCTTTTCGGTTTCATCGGGTTCCCTCCGTAAAATCGTTTCTTCAAATAGGTTTTGAGCGCCGAAGTCTCGGCGCTCAATTTAATTATGCTTTATTATAATTACTTGTTGGCGGTTATGCCCTTCATGTAGGGAACGTAGCCGCAGGTGGCAACGAGGGTCTGACCCTCGGCACTCTCGAGCCAGTCCACGATGGTCTTCGCGATCTCGTTCGGGTTGGTCTTGGGGATGATCGCGTAGAAGGGGTTGATGTAGGGATACTCGCCCGCGTTGATGGTTTCGTATGTGGGCTCAACGCCGTTGATCGTGATGAACTTGAGGTTCGGCTGATTGTACATATAGCTTGCGTAGTAGAACACGGAGTAGCCGATCGCGTTCGCGCTGCTGTCGTAGGCGGCGATATCGCTGATAACGTCGCTCATGGTGACGGAAACGGTGACCTCCTCGGGGGGAGCCATCTCGGTTCCCTTCATAACAAGGTCGAGCATGAGGGTCTGGCTGCCGCTGAGAACGGGGCGCTGAAACGCCTTGATCTCCTGATCGAGACCGCCGACTTCCTTCCAGTTTGTGATCTCGCCGGTGTAGATGCCCTTGACCTGCTCCTCGGTGAGGCTGTTCACGGGGTTATCCTTATTGACGATGAAAACGAGCGCATCAAGACCGATGGGGCGCATATCGAAGCGGTTTTCGGGATCGTACTGCTCCTTGGTGGGCTTGCTCGCCTCGTAAACAAGCAGCATATCCGCCTCGCCCTTATCGAGCGCTTCATAGGAATAGTCGGTGGTGCTTACCTTGCACTTTTCCTCCGCCTCAGCCTCGGTGCAGCCGGTAACAAACTGGATAAGGCTCATGGCAAGGGGAATGTTTGCTGTGGAGCCGTCGAAGCGGGGATACTCCTCGTATTTGCAGGAGGGGCGCATCACGGGAGGAGCGGGCACCTCGGTCGGCGCATCGGTGGGTTCGCCGCTCGGCTCATCGGTGGGAGCTTCGCTCGGCTCATCGGTGGGTGCATCGGTTGGCGCATCGGTGGGGTTGCCGGTGGGCGCTTCGCTCGTCACTTCGGCGGGAGCGGGCGTGGGATCGGGCTTATCCTTGTTATCGCAGGAAACAAGCGCGAAAGCAAGGGTGAGTGCAAGCACAAAAGCAAAAATGCGTTTCATTTTTATTTCCTTTCCGCAAACGGACTTCAGCTTCGCCGTTTGCCATGCGTATTATAGTCTGTGAAAAGCATATATTCAAGTGTTTTTGTAAAAATACATAATTTGTTTATAATTCGCTCCTTAGCCCATCCCAAAAACGGATCTTGGTCTGCGCCTTGAATCGTTTGCGAGCGCGGGGTTGAATATCTTGAAAAGCCAATTCCCCGCCCCGTCCTTAACGCCGACGTAGATGCGGATGGGCTCGGGCGTAGTCTCCCAAAGCAGCATGCTGTACCCGTTCACGCTGTTGTCGCCGATAACGAAGCGATCCTCAAGCTCGATGGAGCGGCGCATCCTGTTGTATTCCACGTCGTAAGCATCCGCGGGCGGAGTTCGCATTGGCTCAAGTGCGCTGTCGTACCATCTGTCGTTCTCGGTATAGGCATATTCCGCCAAGGTAAGCCTGCGTTCAAAAACGGAACCATCGATCACTTCGCCTTCCCTCAGAGTATAAAATACCGCTGTATCCGCCGGTTCGATATTCTCAAGCAACACTTCGCCGGAAAGCGAGTATATCTTCGTTTTGAAATATTCTTCGTTCTCGGAGACATCTTCGGGGTCGATCGCTATAATATGCTTTCCGCCGTAAACGCCGCGGATACGCCCGAACGGCGCGGGGTCGAATTCTCCCGTAATATCGCCATTTTTATTGAGCCAAGTGCAGCGCTCATAGCGAAGCGCCCGCCCATTTTCGACATTTTCATCGTAATACGCCTCAAGAACGAGGTATCTATCCTCAAACGGCAGCACGCCGCCAAACTCGCCTACGCTCAAGCCCTGTGATTTTATCTGAACGGTTTTATCGGTATAGCAATCCAAAAAATCAATCAGCTCGCCGTCCACGATATGCAGCATGAGCGGCCCGAAGGTTTGCCAATCGTCCATATTCTGCATGAGCTTGAGTGAGAAATTGCCGACTATGCCGTCCTCGCCGTAGAAGCCCGAATAATAGCCCATGCCCTTGCACACGGACTTGAACTCGCCCATGCGGTCGTAGATATAGTAAAGATCGCCCTCGCCCTTCAAAACGAGATACTTTGCGGGCTCGTGGAAAATTTCACCACCAATGAGGTTGCCGAGCTTGCCGCTTGTGGGAAAGACGGGGATCGAATTGTCGGCGGTATTCGCTTCATTCCCTTTTTCGCCGTTTTTTGCGCAGGAAAGAAGCGCAAGCAGTATGGCTGAAAGTATTATCGCTGTAATGGATAGGCGTTTCATATTACCCTCCCTGCCTCAATCAAATAAAAACGATTTGCGCTTCGGCTTTGAGTCCGAATCGAGCGCGGGGCTGTAGATCTTGAAAAGCCAGCTGCCCTCCTCATCCACAACGCCCGCGTATATGCCTCTATCCGTCTGAATGCCCCAAGAATCTGCCCTCCATCCGCCGTTACGAATGCTTACGCCCTCAAGCTCGATGCGCTCGGTTGCCCAATAGATATCACTCATGGCGTTCTCCCTTGGGAAAGCATCGTATTCATTGTCTTCGCAGTCGTACCACTTGCCGTTTTTCTTGTAGTAATCGCCAAACATTGTGTACGAAAAATCGTTATACCAGCGCACAACGACTTTTTCCTCGATAAGATTTCCCGAAATATCGTACAGATCGTAGAGCACCCAATCATCGGCATCGAAAACAACGTTGTTTTCGTCGTAACAAACGAGATATTTGCCGCCGAGCACGCCTTCTATCGTTTTAAATGGCGCATCATCGATCTCGCCGATGATCGAGCCATCCTGATCAATGAGCGTCAGCTTTACTATATCCGGCTCGGCGTATTCAATATCCGCCCTGTTTGAATAGTCCTTGAACACCGCGAGATACTTGTTTTCCACATGAAACAGCGTTCCGCACCGGCCGAGGTCTATGCCGCCGCCCTCGATCATTACCGTATTTTCGCAGCGCCAGTCGGTTATGCTGACCGCTATCATATTGTCATCTTCGCGATGCATGCCGCCAACAAACACATCCGCGCAGCGTAAAACGTATTCGCCCTTGGGGAAATGATCCATCAGCTTTAGGCTGAAATTGCCACAAACGCCGTATGCGCCGTAGAATCCCGTGTAATCCAAATGACTTTGAAAGATCCCGCGCAACTCGCCCATGCTTGAGTAAACGTAGCGAACTCCGCCGCTGCCGCCGAGCACCAAATATTCTGCCGGCTCGGGGAAGATGCGGCCGCCCGTCAGATTGCCAAGCCTTGCGCTCGACACGGGGAAGCTGAGCCCTTCCGATGAAAAATCCGGCGGCGCCGTTGGGCGGGGCTTGGGCGTTACGCGAACGCGCTCGCCCGTTATCGGATCGGTCGCGGGCGCGTAGGTTTCGCTTGGAGTCTTTCCCGTGTCCCTCGCGCAGCAAAGAAGCGGTAGGATAAGCAGAAAGGCAAGCAGGATGCCGATGATTCGTATGCAGTTTTTAATCGTATTTTTTAACATTTTATCACCAATCGGGAGCGTGTTTTTCGGTTCGGTGCGAATCGCTAACGAGGCTCGGATCGTAGATCTTGAAGAGCCACTTGCCCCCGCGCTTTATTCCGGCGTAGACGCCGGGCGCACCGTAGCCGTGATCCGTAATGAGCTGAAA
>CADBGC010000065.1 GCA_902794055.1 uncultured Eubacteriales bacterium
AGCAGCTCCTGACCTCCAAAATCCCAGAAATGGATGTCGAAGCTGTTTTCGCCACGCTTAACAGGATGATCCTTGATCTCCACGCCGGGAGTTTCCTTGGTGTTGTAGGGCTCATCCTCGCTCTCCTTTTTGCCGCCGTTCAATATGCGGCGTATTGTATAGGTTTTGCCAACGCCGCCATCGCCCAGAAAGATAACCTTGCTTTCCCTTATGGGCACCTGATCCGTGTACAGATCCTCTGCAAGCTCCGAAGTTTCAAGGAAAACCGAGATATCCTGCTCCGAAAGCGTGGTGTTGTGCAGGTTGATGCCTTCATCAAAAACGTAAAAGTTCTCCTTGTTTACAAACGGCAAGCCGCATTTGATAAGCGATTCAGGGAGCCCGTCCAAATCAAGCGATGCAAGATCAAGCGTTCTAAGCGCCGGCAGCTTGCCCAAGAATTCCGGCAATGACTTAAGCTTTGTGTTTTCAAGGTCTATACAGCGCAGCTCCTGCATAGATACAAGCCAGTCGGGGAGCTCAGATATTTGCGTTCCCGCAAGAAAAAGCTCTTGCAGATTCTTTAGCTCTCCTATGCTTTCAGGAAGCTCGGATATCTGCGTTCCCGAAAGACTAAGCACTTGCAGATTCTTTAGCTCTCCTATACTTTCGGAAAGCTCAGATATCTGCGTTCCCCAAAGATTAAGCGCTTGCAGAGACTTTAGCTCTACTATGCTTTCGGGAAGCTCGGATATCCGCGTTCCCGAAAGAAAAAGCTCTTGCAGATTCTTTAGCTCTCCTATGCTTTCTGGGGGCTCGGATATCTGCGTTCTCGAAAGATTAAGCTCTTGCAGAGACTTTAGTTCTACTATGCTTTCCGGAAGCTCGGATATCTGCGTTCTCGAAAGATTAAGCTCTTGCAGAGACTTTAGTTCTACTATGCTTTCCGGAAGCTCGGATATCTGCGTTCCACTAAGATCAAGCACTTTTAGATACTTTAGCTCTCCTATGCTTTCGGGAAGCTCGGATATCCGCGTTCCCGAAAGCTTAAGCCTTTGCAGAGACTTTAGCTCTCCTATGCTTTCCGGAAGCTCGGATATCTGCGTTCTCGAAAGATTAAGCTCTTGCAGAGACTTTAGCTCTCCTATGCTTTCCGGAAGCTCAGATATCTGCGTTCCCCAAAGATTAAGCGCTTGCAGAGACTTTAGCTCTACTATGCTTTCGGGAAGCTCGGATATCTGCGTTCTCGAAAGATTAAGCACTTGCAGAGATTTTAGCTCTACTATGCTTTTGGGAAGCTCAGCTATTTGCGCTACCGAAAGATCGAGAATAATTCTATTAGTAAGTTCCTCCGCTTCCGCTTCATTCGGCTCATAACCCTTATCAATTCTGCAAAGCAGCTCATAAACTTCAAATCTCGAATACTCTCTTTTTTCCATCGGCTTCCTCCTTCGCCAAAAGGCAACAAATTTCAACGGAATAATAGTATCATACGAATGAGCGCAAGTAAAGCATCTTTTTAAAAAGCTGGTGAAAAAAGTATCGGCAGCAGGTTTTCACAAAGCTTTTTTATGCCAAAACTGCCGCAGGCAGCGCCAACGGCAGTTCGTTTGGTTCGATATTCGGTTGTGTCAGCTTTAGGATTTTACAGCCGATTCGCTGTTTTCATCGGAATCGTTCACATCCGAGCTCGCAAGGCAGTTTGCATCGTTTGCTTCAACATACTCCCTGCCCTCGAAAACGGCCTCGAACTCGGCACCCGTTATCTGCTCCTTCTCAAGCAGCCTTGCGACCACGCGCTCGATACCCTCGCGGTTTGCATCGAGGATATCAACGGCGCGCTTGCTCTGCTCTGAGAGGATGCGATGTATCTCGCGGTCTATATCCGCAGCAAGATCCTCGGAGAAATTCTGCTGGCTTGCAAAGCTCTTGCCGAGGAACACCTCCTGACCGCCCGAGAGATAGACGGGGCCGATCGCATCGCTCATGCCGTATTCGGTGACCATGCTGCGCGCGATGTTGGTCGCGTTCATAAGGTCGTTCTGAGCGCCGGTGCTGATATCGGAAAGCAGCAGCGTTTCGGCGGCTCTGCCTCCGAGCATGACCGCGATCATGTCGAGCAGCTTGTTCTTCGTGACGTGCGTATAGGTGTCCTGCGGGAGCATACGGGTGTAGCCCGCGGCCTGACCGCGCGGGATTATCGACAGCTCGTGCACGGGCTCGCCCTGCGGGGTGCAGTGCGCAACCACCGCGTGACCGACCTCGTGGTAAGCCGTGGTGCGAAGATCCTCCTGCGTTACGGTGCGGCTCTTCTTCTCGGGGCCGTAGAGAACGCGCTTGATCGCCTCGTCTATATCGAAGGGGTTGATCTGCTTGCGCTTATCGCGCACGGCGAGTATCGCCGCTTCGTTGAGGATATTCTCAAGATCGGCGCCGGTGCAGCCCGGGGTGAGCTTGGCGATCTTCTCAAGATCGACGTCGTCCGTAAACTTTTTCTTTCTCGCGTGGACCTCGAGGATCTCCTTGCGGCCCTTGACGTCCGGATAGTTTACGGTTATGCGCCTATCGAACCTGCCGGGACGGAGCAGCGCGGGATCGAGCACGTCCGGCCTGTTGGTGGCAGCCATTACGATGATGCCGAGATTGCTCGAGAAGCCGTCCATCTCAACGAGGAGCTGATTGAGCGTTTGCTCTCTTTCATCGTGTCCGCCGCCGAGACCCGCGCCGCGCTGACGGCCGACCGCGTCGATCTCATCTATGAAGATTATCGCGGGGGCGCTGCGCTTGGCGGTTTGGAACATATCGCGAACGCGGCTTGCGCCGACGCCGACGTACAGCTCAACGAACTCGGAGCTGGAGATGGAGAAGAACGGAACGTTCGCCTCACCCGCAACCGCGCGGGCAAGCAGCGTTTTACCCGTGCCCGGAGGGCCAACGAGCAGAACGCCCTTGGGTATCCTTGCGCCCATATCGGTGAATTCCTTGGGATTCTTGAGGAAATCTACAATTTCCTTGAGCTCCTGCTTCTCCTCATCGGCACCCGCAACGTCCTTAAAGGTGTTTTTGATGCCAAGCTCATCGGCGGTGCGCGCGCGGCTCCTTGCGAAGTTCGCGCCCTGCTTGCCGCCGTTTACGCGGGAGATCATAACCACCGTCATTATCAGCGCACCAAACAGGATAAGATACGGAAGCAGCATGACGTACCACGGCGTTGTGGGCTGCGGGTTGAGCTTATAGTCGAAGCCGTAGTCGGAAACGGTCACGTTATCGGGCGAAGCGTAGACCTCGGAATACTTCGAGGAAACGAGCTTGGATATCTCGCTTTGGAAGGTCTCCGCAGAGCCGACGGTAACGTAGAAATCGTAGGTCTTGCCCTTTTTGAAGGACTCAAACTCCTCCTCGGTAACGCCCTCGGTGTAGAGGCCGTACAGCGTTTCATTCGTTATCTGAACGGCGAAAACCTTGCTGTTCTGATCGCCCGCAGCTTGAGTCATGCCGTTTTTAACGAGCGAATAAAACTCCGTCGTGCGCAGAAGATCGGGCTTTTTGGTCATTGTGTCGTTGCCGAGCTTTATCATTATGAATATCAATGCGACTATCACAAGATAAATTATCAGGTTTGAAACACTAATTCGTTTTTTCAAATCTACCTCCTGATTCGGGGATAAAGCGCATATAGCGCCACTCCCCCATTAAATCCGTTTGCTACATATAATACCACAACTCAGCCGCGAGCGCAAACATATATTTTTACATTTCGGGCACAAAAAGGAAACAGTAATATGGCAGAGCTTGCCGTCCGTATTTCGAAGGAGCGGTATTCGTTTTGCCTCGCAATTTGCGGCGGTTTTCGCCGATTTTGATTATATTCATTATTATATCCATTTTCGCGCCGTTTCTCCGTTGACAGTTTTTCTCCGTTGAACTAAAATATGCATGCGGCAGGATGAAGGGCGCAGGCTCCCCCGCCGTCAAAGTAAAAAAGGAGAAAACATCTTATGAAGAAAATCGTTTCCATCATTCTTACGGTTCTGATGCTTGCGGCCGTTTTCACGACTGCCGCCTGCAATAAGCAGGAAAAGGCTCAGGATACCGATATCCGCATCGCCGCCCTCAAGGGCCCCACGGGCATGGGCATGGTCAAGCTCATCGGCGACGAATACCCGCACTACAAGGTCTCCATCGAGGCTTCGCCCGACGCGCTCGCGCCCCGCTTCATCAGCGGCGACGTGGACGTTGCGGCCGTTCCGATCAACCTTGCCTCCACGCTCTACAACAAGCTGAACGGTGACGTCGTCGTTCTCGGCGTTGCCACCCTCGGCGTTCTGTACGTCCTCGAGGAAGGCAATGAGATCAACTCCTTTGCCGACCTCAGCGGCAAAAAGCTCTACGCCACCGGTCAGGGCGCAACTCCCGAATACATCCTCAACTACCTGCTTGAGAAGAACGGCGTTACCGCCGAGATCGAATACGTCGGCGAGCATGCCGCGCTTGCCACGATGATGGCGGCGGGCGAAGCGAAGATCGGTATGCTTCCTCAGCCGAACGTCACCGCCGCGATGAATCAGTCCGAATCCCTTCGCATCGCTCTCGATCTGACTGAGGAGTGGAACAAGGTTTCCGATGCGCAGCTCGTTCAGGGCGTTGTTATCGCAAGAAAGGCTTTCGTTGAAGCCAATAAAGCCGCGATCGAAACCTTCATCAAGGATTACGAGGCGAGCACCAAGTTCGTTAATGAAAAGGTGGACGAGGCCGCGAAGCTGATCGCCGAGGCCGAGATCCTGCCCCAGGAGGGTCTTGCAAAGAAGGCTATCCCGAACTGCAACATCAAATTCATCGGCGGCGCCGATATGAAAAAGGCCGTTTCGGGTATGCTCGGCGTGCTCTTTGAGGCGAACCCCCAGAGCATCGGCGGCAAGCTGCCCGCGGATGACTTCTACTTCGGCGCATGAAGAAAGCCGCCGGAAAAATCTGCATCATAATAATCGTGGCCGCGTTCTGGCTTGCCGTTTGGCAGCTCGCGGCCGTTTCGGTCGGGAGCGAGCTTTTGCTCCCGACTCCTTTTTCCGTTCTAAAAACCCTGTTCGATCTTATAAAAACAGCAAAATTCTGGCAGAGCCTTCTGCACACGCTTCTGCGCGTGCTTGCGGGCTTCGCGCTCGGCATTATCGCGGGAACGCTGCTCGGCACTCTCACCGCCTCATCCAAGCTCCTATCCGCTTTCCTCTCGCCGCTCCGCAGCATAATAAAGGCAACGCCCGTCACCTCGTTCATAGTGCTGCTTCTTCTCTACTTTTCGCCCGTCACAACGCCGATCGCGGTCTGCTTCCTGATGGTCGCTCCGATCGCATGGGCGAACGTAAGTAAGGGCATAACCGAGACGGATCCGCAGCTTCTCGAGATGGCAAAGGCTTTCAAGCTCGGCAGGGCGAAAACGCTGAAAAGCATCTATATCCCCTCGATCCTGCCGCATTTTCTGACGGCGGCGACCACGGGCTTCGGCTTCGCGTGGAAGAGCTGCGTGGCGGCAGAGGTGATCGCGATGAGCAGGCTGAGCATCGGCAAGGCGCTTTATGAAAGCAAGCTCTACCTTGAAACGCCGCAGCTTTTCGCGTGGACGGCGGCGATAATCATAATCAGCATGCTGCTTGAGGCGGTCATGGTGCGGCTGATAGGGAGGCTGAAAAAATGGTAAGGCTCAAAAATATCTGTTTTTCATATAAAAGCTTTGAAACGGGGGCGCATGAGCCGAGACTCGAATGTGTTTTCGGCGATTTCTCCATGGAGTTAAAGCAAGGCGAAGCCCTCGCGGTCATGGGCGAGAGCGGCAGCGGAAAGACCACGCTCGTTAAGCTCCTGCTCGGGCTGATCGAGCCGGACAGCGGCGCTATCGAAGGGATTGAAGGAAAGCGCATTTCCGTCGTTTTTCAGGAGGACAGGCTTCTTCCGTGGTACAGCGCGAAGGAGAATATCGCGCTCGTTCTGCACGACATGGATAGGGCAGAGCGCGATAAAAATGCGCTCGAATTGCTTTCGGAAATGGAACTTACCGAAGCCGCCGATAAGCCCATTCGCGAGCTTTCGGGCGGAATGCAGCGCCGCGTTTCTATCGCAAGGGCGATTGCCTTCGGCGGGGATATCATCATACTCGATGAACCGCTCAAGGGGCTGGACGCGGAGCTGAAAAAGCGCATCGCAGCAAAAATAAAGGCGCATTTCGACACTATTTTGCTTATTACGCATGATGAGGACGAGGCCAAGCTTTTCGGCTGCGAAAGAATGATCTCCGCAAGCGAGTTTCGCGCGATCTGAGGCGAAGATGCGCGGCTCGGCATCCAAATGCCTTGATAGATCGGCTTTTCGTTTTTAGCATATTGACAAAGCCTTGAATTTGCATTAAAATATACACGAAAACAAAAAATGCGGCGGCGAAGGGGTGTTCGCACCACCCCCTCGACCTGCATATGTGCTTTGCCCACATACACAACGGGTTTAATACCCATGCTCGCAAGCTCAATTATAAGGGAAATGCGATTCATTTTCAAGGTTTACTCCTAAATTTGACAGAGCCTTTCCCGAACGTGTGCATTGTTTTTGCCGACCCACTCGGCAAAGGCGGCGGCTGTGTATGAGGTACACGGTCGTTTTTTGTTTTCCGGAAGCGGCTTGGGGCGGCAAAAACCGCTCCAAACCTGCCGAAGGAACCATGTTCGGGAAGGCTTTTTGCGTACCTTCTGTTTCTTTGAGGCAGTAAAACGCAAAGAAAATATATTTTACCTTAGGAGGGCTTGAAGATGAAATTTAAGCTTAAAGCCGCACTTGCGGTAGTTTTGGCGGCTCTTATGGCGCTTGCCGCCGTGCCGGTTTCGGCGCTGCCGCGCTTTGAAGCGAAGGCGGAGATCGAACCCTATTGGACTGTGCCCGATGGGTATAACGCACATGACTATAATAAATGCGTGCAGTTCTTGGAGCAAACGGATGAAAACGGAGTTAAGAACGGCGAAAAGCTGAGCGAAAACTATGATCCGAATGATCCAGGAACTTGGTATGGCATTAATTGGTCTAATGATGCAGATCGCAGAGCAGAAACAATGAGCCTAAGCGAGTTTGAGTTGGTCGGTTATTTGGATGTTTCGGGATGCACCGAGCTCGTCGAACTGGACTGCTCTAAAAACAATATTACCGAGTTAAACATTTGGGACTGTAGTGGGCTTGAGATATTGAACTGCCACCGAAACAGTATCAGCAGTCTTGATGTAACGAACAACCCCTCGCTTACGAAATTGAGCTGTGGAGCAAACAATCTCACCGATCTCAACGTATCTAATAATACAGAGCTTAATACTCTAATTTGCCATACAAATAATCTCACCGAGCTTGATTTATCGAACAATGCCAAGCTTGGTCAGTTGTCATGTCAATCAAACAGACTAACAGAACTTGATTTAAGCAATAACCCTTGGATACGATTCTATAACCTTATTAAAGCCGAAGGCAATGGTTTTATTGGATTGATATATATTAATCGTGGTGCTACTGCAGAGGCTATGCTCTTTGCTCAACCAATAAACGGTGCAAGCTTCGATGGTTTCTACAGCCTCGACTTCGGATATAGCTATCAGGGCAACTGGAACGACCTGTATCAAGCGTACATTTATGATCCTGATATTTTTTGCTTTAATGAGAGGTTCAGCGCCCGCTTCTCCGGCGGTCTTACCCCCGGCGATATTGACGGCAACGGCAGCGTTTCTGTTGCGGACGCCATATCCACACTGCGCCTTTCGATGGGTATTTTGGACGGCAGCGGAATGAATACCGATGCCGCGGATATGGACGGCAACGGAAATATCACCATTGCCGATGCTATCGTGATACTGCGCATGGCGATGGGATTGGCGTAAAGGGAATGAAGCCGCTTCGCTAATGATGCATAATGAAGCCGCCTTCGGCTAATGAAGGAATTGATGTTGAAATGCCGCTCGGTGGGCGGCATTTCTTCTGAATTTATATGGAAAAATGCGGAGTTAATCGCAGCATTTTTCCCAAAACAGAGCAGAGAAAAACACGGAGCCGGTCGAAGTGTTTTTCTCAGGATGCCCTCCGCAGGAGCCTTCCCCTCCGAGGGGAAGGGGGACCGCTTGCGGTGGATGAGGTGGAAACCTGCGCAAATTCCGCCAGGAATTTGAATCCGATTTTGAAAAACCGTTTTCAAGGGCAGATTACATCTCACTCGCAAGGCTTTGACCCAACAATCCGAAAATGCTCGCTTCGCTGCGCATTTTTCGTGCCACCTCATCCGTCAGTTCGCTTTGCTTACTGCCACCTTCCCTCGCAGGGGAAGGCTTGACAAAGCGCGCCCCCCCGCGCGGAAGTTTCGGGCGAGGGCGCGAAGCATTCCGAGCCCGAAGCGGAAGTGCGGGGGGCGGTGCGAAAAAACGGGAATATCGCTTTAAAATCAAATCAATCAGCTTTGCATGAAATATATCTTCCCCCACTCCCTTATTCACAGCTCTTTCCCCTTGCAAGTTTTCCGATTTTATAGGATAATATCAACCATAATTCGCGCTCAAGCTAAGCCTTTGGCGCGATAAATCGGAGGTATTCATTTTGAAGGAAGGCAGGCTTCTGCCCGGCAATATAGTGAAGGTGGACGGCTTTATCAACCATCGCGTAGATGTTGCCTTTCTGCGCGAGCTTGCGCGCGAATTCAAGGCGCATTTCGGCGATAAAAAGCCGAACGTCATCATGACCGTTGAGGCGAGCGGCATCCCCCTTGCCACGGTATGCGCAGAGGAATTCGGCTTGCCGATGCTGTTTGCCAAAAAAGCCAAGAGCGACAATATCGAGGGCGGTCTGCTTTCAAGCGAGATAATGAGCTACACCTACAATAAAAGGGTAACGCTCATCGTTTCGGGCGAATGGCTCCACAAGGGCGACCGCGTGCTGATAATCGACGATTTCATGGCGCGCGGTGAGGCTATGCGCGGACTTACGCGCATAATCAAGCAGGCGGGCGCGGAGCTTGTGGGCATCGGCATCGCGATCGAAAAGGGCTATCAGGGCGGCGGCGACGGCCTCCGTGCGGACGGCATCGACTGCTATTCGCTTGCTATAATCGAGGAATCGGACGGAGATGGCATCCGCTTCAGGGAATAAGGCGATATGAATAAGAAAAGGTGGATTTTCATTCTTGGTCTCGCAGTTAATTTGTTCTGTATCGTTGTATGGGTGCTCACTACGAGAAGATGGTATTTGAAATACGGCTTTGAGTTTTTAACGGTTCTGAGTGGTATTGCGGTGCTTGCTTGGATCGGACGAACCGTTTACGATATCCGCAAGTATTCCGCTGAATCTAAGAAATGGAAAAACCAAACGAAAGGTGAATAAATGGAAAGAATAGTAATTTTAGACTTCGGCGCGCAGTATAATCAGCTTATCGCGCGCGCCGTGCGCGAATGCGGCGTTTACAGCGAGCTTTTGCCGCCGACCGCCACGAAGGAGCAGATACTCGGCGAGGGGCTTTCGGGTCTTATCCTCTCCGGCAGCTACGACCATGTTTATGAAGAACGTTCGCGCACCTGCACGGACGATATCTTCTCGCTCGGCGTGCCGATACTCGGCATCTGCTACGGAATGCAGCTCATCTCCCACAAGCTCGGCGGCAAGGTCGAGCTCGCTCCCGTTAAGGAATTCGGGCGCACCTTCGTTCGCTTCAAGGAGGATCGCCTGTTTAAGGGCATACCCGATTCGATCATGTGGATGAACCATAACGACTGGGTTTGCACCCTCCCCGAGGGCTTTTCCTGCACTGCCGAAACGAACGACTGCCCCCACGGCGCGATGAGCTGCCCCGAGCGCAATATCTACGCCGTGCAGTTCCATCCCGAAGTGAAGCACAGCGAGTACCGCCTCAAGCTTTTCGATAATTTCGTTCACGATATCTGCGGCTGCAAGGGCGGCTGGTCGATGGATAACCTTGCGGGCGAGCTCGTCGAGCAGGTCCGCGCTCAGGTCGGTGAAAGCCGCGTTGTGGCGGGTCTCTCCGGCGGTGTGGATTCCTCCGTTGCGGCAACGCTCGTTCACCGCGCCATCGGCGACAGGCTGACCTGCATTTTCGTGGATCACGGCCTGCTTCGCGAGAACGAGGCCGAGGACGTTATGGAGCATTACCGCAATATCGGCCTGAACGTTATCCAGGTCGATGCGAAAAAGCGCTTCCTCGACCGCCTTGCGGGCGTTACCGAACCCGAAAGCAAGCGCAAGATAATCGGCGAGGAATTCATCCGCGTTTTCGAGGAGGAAGCAAGGAAGATCGGCGCGGAGTACCTGCTTCAGGGCACGATCTATCCGGACGTTATCGAGAGCGGCGCGGGCGGTGCGGCGGTCATCAAGAGCCACCACAACGTCGGCGGTCTGCCGAAGGAGCTGGGCTTCACCGAGCTTATCGAGCCCCTGCGTATGCTCTTCAAGGATGAAGTTCGCGCCCTAGGCGAGACCCTCGGCCTGCCGAAGGAACTGGTCTGGCGCCAGCCCTTCCCCGGTCCCGGCCTGGCCATCCGTATTATCGGAGAAGTCACTCCGGAAAAGGCGGAGATCGTCCGCGAAAGCGACGCCATCTTCCGTGAGGAGATCGCTGCCGCCGGTCTG
>CADBGC010000066.1 GCA_902794055.1 uncultured Eubacteriales bacterium
GCATTGATTATGAATACATTGAGGACGGCAGGATCCTCAATGGTGTCAGAGTTGCCGGTGTCGATCTGGGCGGCATGGACTATGCTCAGGCTCGCGAGGCGCTGCTCAACGACGTTGAAAAAAGGATCGCCGATATCAATATCTGCGCAAACGTCGAGAATACTACGATGCTTCTCACCGCAGCCGATTTTAACGTCTCCTGTGACGTGAACTCGCTGCTCCACGAGGCCTTCAAGGTTGGCAGGGAGAGCGAGCAGACCGATTTCTATTCCGTTTATCTCGAAAGGCAGAGGATCGCCGAGGAGGGCGTTGAGCTTGGCGATTACGCACTCACTATGGATGAGGAGAGCATGCGTGCGATCGTCGATGAGATCGGCGAAATGGTGGATAAGTCGCCCACAGAGCCCTATATCACGCTTCTGAATCTCGTTGGCGGCGGTAAGCCCGGCGTTGGTATCGGCGGCAGGACGGACGATCTTGCTTCCGTTAAAACAGTCTATGCGCCGAATGGCACCGCTATGGCCGATATCCAGTTCCATAACGGGCATAACGGCTACGTGCTCAATAGGGAGGACATGCTTAAAAAGATCTGCAATGCGTTCTACTCCGGCGAACATAATGCGGAGCTTATTCTTGAACTCGAGGAGACCGAGCCCGAATATACCGCCGCTGAGCTCGCCGCCTCCTATACCGAGCTTTCAAGGTTTTCAACTCGCTTCTCATCAAGCGGCGATTACCGCGCCCGCAACGTTCAGAAGGCTGCGGGACTGCTGCACTGCGTTGTGATGCTTCCGGGTGAGGAATACGGCTATAACGACCTGCTTGGCCCGCGCTACGAAAAGGACGGCTGGCTTCCCGCGCCCGGCATCTCCGGCGGCAAGGAGTATATCGACAGCCCCGGCGGCGGCATCTGCCAGGTCAGCTCCACGCTCTACAATTCGCTGCTGCTTCTTGGGGAGGATGCCAAGATAATCCGCAGGTATCATCACTCCATACCCGGCAGCTACATCGATATGGGTCTGGATGCTACCGTTTCCTACGGCGGTCCCGATCTTGTTTGGAAGAATACCACCGAAACGAGCATGCTGCTGTTTGCCTATGCCGATATGCGCAACCGTACCGTTTATTCCATCATCTACGGCGTACCGCGCGAGGATGGGCATACATTCGAGGTTTGGTCGGAGATTGTTGAAGAGGTCGAGCCGCCCGAGCCCCTCATCATAGAGGAGCCGATGTGGCCGAGCGGCTACTCCAAAATGGTCATAACTCCGCGAACCGGCTATAACGTGGACGTGTTCAGGCAGGAATACGATGCCGACGGCAACCAAGTGGGCGAGCCCGTGAAGCTGTATCAGGATAAATACGCGGCCGTTCAGGGCGAGAAGCACGTCGGCACAGGCTCTCCGTCGCTGCCCATACCGCAGGGCTGATAAACGCTCGTTTTCAATGAAAATCAGTCCGCTCGAACAGGTTTTCACCTTCTGCGGCGTCTCAACGATTAATATACCGAAAAAATACGGTTTTTTTGAGAAAAACAACTGAAAAAAGCTTGACAAAGCGCTTCGGATTCTGTATAATGCCGAAGTGCTTTGCTTATGGTGGAGGATTGCGGTCACCAGCCCCGTCCGTTGTCGGAAATCTTAGCAAAAAATAAGAAATTCAACAAACTCTTTGGAGGACATTGCATGAAAAGCTATATGGCAAAAGCAGAGTCCATGGAACGCAAGTGGTACGTCGTTGATGCAGAAGGCATGGTGCTCGGCCGTCTCGCATCCCAGGTTGCCGCTATACTCCGTGGTAAACATAAGCCCATCTTCACTCCCCATGTGGACTGTGGCGATCACGTTATCATCATAAACGCCGATAAGGTCGTTCTGACCGGCCGCAAGCTCGATCAGAAGATCTACTATCATCACACCGGCTATCCCGGCGGACTTAAAGAGACCAAGTACGGCACTCTCATCGAGAAGAAGCCCGAGTTCATGGTTCATGAAGCCGTTCGCCGCATGATGCCCAAGGGCCCCCTCGGCAGGCAGATGCTCACCAAGCTTCGCGTTTATCGCGGCAGCGAGCATAAGCACCAGGCTCAGATGCCCGAAGAGCTCAAGCTGAAGTAATAGGGAAGGAGATTTAAACTATGGCTACCAATCAGTACCTCGGAACCGGCAGGCGCAAGAGCTCCGTTGCCCGCGTTCGTCTCATTCCCGGCAGCGGCAATATCACCATCAACAAGCGTGGTATCGACGACTACTTCGGCTATGAGACCCTCAAGATGATCGTTCGCGCACCCCTTGAGCTGACCGACACCCTCGGCAAGTTCGACGTTCTTGTGAACGTATACGGCGGCGGTTACACCGGACAGGCCGGCGCTATCCGTCACGGCATCTCCCGTGCGCTGCTCGACGTTGACTCCCAGGAATACCGCGCTGCCCTCAAGAAGGCAGGCTTCCTCACCCGCGATCCTCGCATGAAGGAGAGGAAAAAGTACGGCCTCAAGGCTGCACGCCGCGCTCCTCAGTCCAGCAAGCGTTAATCAGACGTTTCAAACTTCGAAGAACCCCGAAAACTCATGGTTTTCGGGGTTCTTTCTGTTTGCCTATACTTGGTCGACACAAGAAGCGATTCATCTCAAGCCTAACACCAGGTTGGTATCCGCCTTGGGATTTTCCAAGAAAGCGGAGAATGCTGTGGGTTTGCCTTCCGCGGTGAGCTGAGGATATTCCCGTTTCCAATTCAAAACATTGAAAACGGTATCGGACTGAATAGCTCGTTCATACTCTCTCAGCGGAAAACCTCCTCTTAATACTGCGTTCAATCTGCAATGTCTGCCGTTTTGCACCGCTCCTTCTTTAAGGAAAACGGCTGCCTGCGGAAACTGCCGGCGAGCGAGTTCGAACGTATAGTCCATAAAATAATAGGAATGAAGCCGGTCGTTATTTGATAAAAACTCTATAAATGCATCAAGAATGAATCCGATGAGAGAGTTCCCTTTCTGTGCGCCGATGATGCTTACATGCCATTGTCCTTTTCCAACATAATTAAGCGATTCCTTATAAGGAATATCTTGAAGATTATTCTTTGCAGTGGCAAACGGCTTTGAAAAGTAATCCTCGGGTATATCTCTTGATAAGAAGGTATCGGCATCCACCCATAGACCGCCATACTCGAAAAGCAGCATAAGGCGCATAACGTCGCAGTAATGCGCCGTACACAGCGTCCCATCATCCCGAAGGGCGGTTATTCTATCAGGAATGGAAACGTATTTGCTTATGTTGTTCCAGTCGATAAACTTAACGGGATGCCCGCGGGAATGGTCGCAAACACTTCTGATGCAGCGGCTCACAACTTCGGGCATATCGTTAGGACCATCCAGCCAACACACCCAAATAGGCGCGGGTTCGGAAGGCGTTCCGGTGTTCCACTCTATGGAGCTATATTTGAGCAATGTTTGCGGGATATGCTTGCGAATGGCATCGATCAGCATTTCGTGCTTCAACATAGCATCCTCGTCATTTTTGGGCCGCCAGTTGCTTACCAAGTCAATAGTTTTATCGATCATTTGCATAGGGCTCCTTTTCAAAGATTATCGTTCTTGATATCTTACGGCATTTTACACAGAATTAATGTGCCGAGCGTTAAATTCCGGTGCTATGACTCGATATGCTGAGTATAGCAACAATATAACTGCATGTCAACATAATGCTATATGAAATCTTGCATCGAAAACATCTTTGGATTAAGCTTGAATAGTCGTGTCGGCTTATGATAGAATAACTGTGTCGGTATCGGAGCTGCGAGTACTCCGATGCGAACAAAATAAGGAGCGAAGAATGAAAACGCTATTCTACAACGGAAGAATCTATACGGGCTCAATGCCGCTGCAAACTGCTTTTGCGCTCGAAAACGACAGGTTCATTGCCATCGGTTCGGATGAAGAAATACTCTTGCTGTATGAACAGCAGGGCGAAAACTGCGAGAAGATCGACCTTTGCGGCCGCTTTGTTTGCGCGGGCTTCAACGATTCCCACATGCATCTTTTAAATTACGGTCAGTCGCTGCTTTCCGCAAAGCTCTATGAGCACACGGGGAGTCTCTCTGCGGTGCTCGATTGTATGCGCGCGCATCTTGCCGCCTTCCCGCCCGAAAGCGGCGCATGGCTTCGCGGCAGGGGTTGGAATCAGGATTATTTTTCTGATGAAAAGAGGATGCCGAACAGATACGATCTCGACAGCGTTTCGACCGAATTCCCAATAATGATAACCCGCGCCTGCGGGCATTGCTGCATAGTCAATTCCAAGGCGCTTGAAATCTGCGGTATAACCGCCGAAACCGTTTCTCCCGAGGGCGGCGCGATAGGTATGGAAAACGGCGAGCCGGACGGCAGGCTCTATGATAACGCGATGGACATTGCCTTCGATAAAATGCCGCTTCCCGATAAAACTCAGCTCAAGCTGATGATACGCCTTGCCGCCAAAGCCCTGAACGGCTACGGCATAACGAGCGCACAAACCGACGATTACTGCGTTTTCAGGCAGATAGCCTTTGAAACGGTGAATGAAGCCTACCGTGAGCTCGAGGAGGCGGGTGAGCTGACCGTTCGAGTTTACGAGCAATGCAATTTCACCGAGCTCGATGAATTAAAGCGCTTCATTGAAGCCGGCAATATGACGGGCAAGGGCAGCGAGCTGTTCAAAATCGGGCCTCTAAAGCTTCTTGGCGATGGTTCCCTCGGAAGCCGCACCGCTCATCTCTCCGTTCCATACATAGGCGATAAGGAAAATCGCGGCTTTTCGCTTTTTTCAAAGGAGCAGTTCAATTCGCTCTGCTCATACGCAAATGGAAACGGTATGCAGATCGCCGTTCATGCGATTGGCGATGCATGCCTCGACAGCGTGTTGGACGCTATCGAAAATGCGCTTAACGAGAACCCTCGCGCGGGTCACCGCCACGGAATAGTTCATTGCCAGATCTCAAGGCAGGATCAGCTTGAACGAATGATACGCTTAAAGCTGCATATTTACGCGCAGTCCATATTCCTTGATTATGATAACCATATCGTTGAAAAGCTTGTGCCCAAGCCGCTTTCGGAAACGAGCTACAACTGGAAAACCCTGCTTGACGGCGGACTTTCCGTTTCCAACGGTTCGGACTGCCCTGTGGAGCTTCCCGACGTTATGAAAGGTATCGAGTGCGCAGTAACTCGTCGCTCCATGGACGGCACGGGGCCTTATCTGATCGATCAGGCGTTTTCCGTAAAGCAAGCGCTGGACAGCTTCACGACTGTGGGCGCACGAGCGAGCTTTGAGGAGAACATAAAGGGTAGGATCGCTCCGGGGTATCTTGCGGATTTCGTGATCCTTTCTCAAGATCCGTTCGAAACAGAGCCGTGCGAGCTTCACTCGATAAGCATTGAAAAAACCTTCCTCGGAGGCGTGGAAGTGTTTTCGAAACAACACTCCTAACCCAAATCCAAACGTCATAACGCAAAAACGATCCCGACCGAAAGATCGGGATCGCGTTTATTATGAGAAAGCGTATTAATCAAGCTCTGCAAACCGCTTTGAGCCCCAGCCGGTTATGAGCTTATAGAGAAGCAAACAACCGATGGTGAGCAGGCCTGCGGCGATGCAAAGATACTCGAGCGGCTGAACGAGCTTGCTTAAAAGCAGATATAATCCCAACAGTAGTAAAAGCAGTCCGAAGCCGGAAAACAGCGCAAGGAAGGTGGGCAGGCTCTGCTTTATCGGTATTACCTCGTTCGTCCAATGCAGGTTCGCCCATTTCAGGTTCACGGCAAGGCCGAACAGCGCAAGAAACAGCACGCAAAGCACCGAAACTATGCATATAAGGACGGATAGCGCCGCGGAAAAACGGAAGGCTGTCAGCACGGCGGCAAGCAGCAGCGCAAGCGGGGGCGTAATGAGCGCCAAATGAAGCTTGAGCTTTGCAAGAAGCGCCGCTTTAGGCTCGATCGGCAGGCTGTGCGCGATCCATATATGCTTGCCCTCGAGGGAAACCGAGGATGCCGTGGTGACGTTCATGGAGCTTATCATGCAAACGGCTGCGCATGCGATAAGCGCAAGCATATCGCCGCCAAAGATATCGGCATCTATCAGCAACTTACGCAGCTCACCGCCCTTGATAAACAGCAGAACAGCGATACCGACCATGAAAACAAGCCCGAGATTCGCGTTCATCATATAGTTAGGGCTCGAGGTAAAGCGCAGAAGTTCCTTTTTAAAGAGTGCGGAGGAAGAGGAACCTAAATGGATATCCTTCTCGGAATACAGCGCCTTGTTCCTTGAATGCGAAGCGCTCCCGCCGCCGATGACGGACTTTGAAAAGCCGCTTGCGATGATGGAATAAACGAGCGCCGCAGAGCCTATGCAGATAAGCGCAAACAGCAGGAATTTTACGATATCGCCCGACGCGCCCATGCCGAGAAGATACAGGGGATAGACTTTTGTTTTCAGCGCGTTTGCGATTAAGGCGGGGGCGGCGAGTATACTGCTTAGAATGCTCGATAAGCGGAAAGAGAAGAAATAGTAAACGCCCGCAAACAGAAGCGAAATGATTACTGTTACTATGCTCTTGCTTTTTATTCTCGGAGCGATCAAGGATATCAGCCAGCCGAGCAGGCAGGAAAGCGCAGTCACGAAAAACGCAAGCACAACCGGCGTGAGTATGAGCAGAAACATGCCGAGAAAGCCGGGCTTGACCATCCCGAGATAAGCGATGATCGCAGGTATGAACATTAGCGAAGAATACAGCAGACTCATAAGATACACGCTAACGAGCCTTGAATTCAGCACCGTGCGCGGCTTTACGGGCATTGAAAAGAGCATCTCGTTGTCCTTGGCAACGTAAAGCGAGTTATAGGTCGAAAACGAGCTGCCCATAATGCCGAAAAACAGCGCGGAAATCGCGAACAGCGCGAAATACAGCCAGCTCATACCGGCGGTGACGAGCGGCTCACAGAGCCCGCGTGCAGTGACATAGAACGAGCCAATGACCATGCAGTACACAAGAACATAGAGCAAGCCAATGAGAACGGCTTCGCCGGCGCTGCGCGCTTTGCCCTTGCGCTTATCTATGAAGATAAACGAGAACACCTCTAAAAACTGCTTTTTGAGAAGCGCTTTAAACATTTTATCCCTCCAACTCAAGGAATACGGACTCAAGCGAGGCGTCGCCGCGGACGTCGTCCATAGTGCCGCATTTAATGAGCCTGCCGCCCTTGATGATCGCAACCTTGTCGCAGAGCTTTTCCGCCACTTCGAGCACGTGCGTGGAGAAGAAGATAGCGCCGCCCGCATCGCAGATATCGCGCATGATGCCCTTTAGAATATGGCTCGCCTTCGGATCGAGACCCACGAACGGCTCATCCATCAGTATAAGCTTCGGATCGTGGATCAGCGCGGAGATTATTGCAAGCTTCTGCTTCATGCCGTGGGAATAGGATGAGATGGGCTGGGCCAGGTCGCCTTTAAGCTCGAAAAGCTCGGCGTATTTATCTATCCTTTCCCTGCGGATATCGGCGGGTATGTCGTAGATATCCGAAATGAAGTTCAAAAAGCGGATGCCCGTCATGAACTCATAAAGATCGGGATTGTCGGGAAGATACGCCAT
This sequence comes from uncultured Eubacteriales bacterium, assembly GCA_902794055.1. Taxonomy (GTDB): domain Bacteria; phylum Bacillota; class Clostridia; order Christensenellales; family CAG-138; genus PeH17. The sequence continues at coordinate 7,630 of CADBGC010000066.1, forward strand.
CATCCTCTTGCATTCGATGGGGTGCTCCGCGATCGAAACGCCGTCCACCGTGATGATGCCCGCATCGGGCTTTAAAATACCGCAGCAGGCCTTGAGCGTGGTGGTTTTGCCCGCGCCGTTATGCCCGATGAAGCCGAATATCTCGCCCTTGTGGATATGCAAACTGAGGTCGTCAACGGCCTTCTTGCTGCCGTAGCTCTTTGAAAAACTTTTTATTAAAAGCATAGTTGCTCCTTTCGGTTCGTGTTGATACGCATATTATTTTATATGATTCAATGAAATATGTCAACAAAAATCAGCTCCATGATGCGTACATCCGCGTGACAAATTATGGCGAAGCCTGCCGAAAGGAATATGAAAAACAGAACGAAGCATAGGCTTATGCATGAGTACTTTAAGAAAAACCGTTTCCGCTGTTTTGATGGCAGCGATGCTGCTGCTGATAGTGCTTCTGCCGAGATACGCTTCTGGACTGCTCGGTGCAAGAAGCACTCTTGATTGGCTGATGCCGAAGAAGGAGAGCTTTTCGGGAGTAATCACCTGCTGGCACGTCGTTCGCTTCAAGCCTTACAGCGGAAGCATGGGCGCATGGCTTGAAAAATACGCTAAACGCATGGAAAAGCGGCATTTCGGCGTGTACTTCGAGGTCGAATCCATAACCGAGGCGGAGGCTTCAAGAAGAAGTGCAATGGGGCTTTTTCCCGATATCATAAGCTTCCCAAAGGGCTTTTTAAGCGAGGAAGAGCTGCTTGAAATGCGGATTGAAGCATCTGGAGAACAAACGAAAGCCGCCCGCTCTCTCGCGCTTGCCGCATCATGCGAGCTGCTGCTCTTTTATCCCGAAAAAACGGACGTGGAAGGGGCAGCACTTATTGAAAATGCAAAAAAGTATTCCTTTGAGGAGTTTAAGTCCGACAAGGTGCCGTGCTGCATCGCTGATGCGCGCGGAGCGGGGGATATGCAGCGTTTGCTTGCAGCCGGAAAGGCGGATTATTTCGACATACTGCCGTTTAAAAACGAAACAGAGCTCGTGCAGTTCGCAGGGATTTCCGCAAGCACGGCGGCGGAAAAGCTGCCATATGCGCTCGAGCTTATAGAGCTTATCACTGGCGAAGCCGCGCAGGGCGAGCTTTCATCCATAGGCCTGATGCCGATGAACGACCGTGCAGAGCCCGTGTACGAGCAGAGCTTTCTTGCGGATGCATACCGCATGATCGCCAAGAGTGCAGGCGCGGGGAAAAACGCCTTTGACTGACAGCATGGAGCTAACATAATAAACCGATGCGCTTATTTGAGTCGAGATAACGATCGAGCGCGGGATGGAGCGCCTGAAAGAGCAAAAATCGGCGTAGACCCCGCTTTGCACTGTTTACTTTTTCCTTAATAGGTGGTATAGTATCAAATGTATAAGTTTGTATTGGGAGAAACGAAGCAATGCCTATAAGCAAATGTCTTGAAAATAAGCTCCTTGCGCTCGGCGCGAAAAGGGGCGTTGAAGCGCGAAGCTTTACTACCTTCCGCATAGGCGGAGAGGTGGCGTTTTTTGCCGAACCCCGTGATTCGGATGAGCTTAAATCGCTTCTTTCCGCAGCGAAGTGCTGCGATTATCCCGTTTACGTCATTGGAAACGGCAGCAATCTGCTCGTTTCGGATGAGGGCGTGGACGCGCTGTTCATTAGGCTCGGCAGCGCCATGTCGTCCTATTCGCTTGACGGAACGCACCTTACCTGCGATGCGGGAGCTTTGCTGTGTACAGTGGCGAAGGCGAGCGTGGCTGCGGGGCTCATGGGAATGGAATGGGCCTCCGGCATACCCGGAACCGTCGGCGGCGCTGTCGCGATGAATGCGGGAGCCTATGGAGGCGAGATAAAGCAGATACTGCGTTCCGTGACTTGCGTTTCATCAGGTGAGATCATAACCGTGCCGGTGCGCGAAGGCGATCTTGCATACAGGCATTCTGCGTTTGCTTGGCCGGATGCGGTCGTGGTTTTGGCAGAGTTTGAACTTCGTGAGGATGACGGAAACGCCAAAATGCGTATGGATGAGTATAATGCTCAGCGCCGCGAGAAGCAGCCTCTCGAATTCCCGTCCGCGGGAAGCGTATTTAAACGCCCCGTGGGTCATTTCGCAGGGGCGCTCATCGAGCAGGCGGGTCTGAAGGGTAAGCGCATAGGCGGCGCGATGGTCAGTCCCAAGCACGCGGGCTTCATAGTGAACTGCGGCGGAGCATCGTTTAACGACGTAACGGAGCTTATTGCCTTCGTTCAGGATACCGTCTATAAAAACAGCGGCGTGATGCTCGAGCCCGAGGTCAAGATAATAGGCTAAAGCCGTTGGGACCTTATGCGGCACAGCCTTTTGCGTGCCGATCAAACAAAGGATAATACCGATAATTCGGATTTGGAGGGAACCATGTATATTTTGATAGTTACCGGTCTTTCCGGCGCGGGTAAAACCGGAGCGCTCAACGTGCTCGAGGATATGGGCTTTGTTTGTGCGGATAACATGCCCTGCCAGCTTATCGGCGAGTATCTTGCGCTATGCGAAAGCAGCGAAAACACCATCGATAAGGTTGCAATAGTTATCGACAGCCGCGAATCGCATTTCGGCTACAACCCGCGGAAGGCGTTTTCGGAGCTGAAGCATCTTCCGTACAAATACGAGATAATGTTCCTTGAATGCGAGGATGCCGTTTTGCAGCGCCGCTACAGCGAAACGAGGCGTTTGCATCCGATGCACGACGACGTAAGCATCGGCATCTCCCTGGAGCGCGATATGCTCGTGCCGCTCAAGGAGAATGCAACCTATATTATCGACACCACCAATATGCGCCCGCAGGAGCTCTCAAGGGCCGTTGAGGAGAAGCTGAGCAAGGAGCTGAATCTTTCGATGCGCCTTATTGTGTCGAGCTTCGGCTTCAAGCGCGGCATACCCGGAAATGCCGATTTCGTTTTCGATATGCGCTACACCGAAAACCCATTCTAT